>JAFZAM010000136.1 GCA_017557265.1 Oscillospiraceae bacterium
GGCGGGGCCTTTCCCGCGCCCGACGCAGCGAGGGTCACAAGGAGCGCCGCCGCGCACGCTCCCGCTCCGAGCATCCTTCTGTCGATCATGGTATCGTCTCCGTCCCGTTTTTTGTCTTTATTATTGACGGACGGAAGAAAATTCATACCCTTGTGACATATGATTTGACAGACCGTGATATAATTTTTTTAACGCGACCGAAACCCCCTGCGAAAGGAGGGCGAAAATGAAGCCGAAAACCAAGAAAGCGCTCAATACGGCCGTGAAGGTCACCGAGACGGGATTTCGCGGCGTAGCCGGGCTGCTGCTTCTGGCGCTGCGGGCCATAGCGACCGTGCTGCTCATAGCGATAACGACGGGCGTGCTCTTCGCCTGCATTTTCGCCGTCTACGTCAAGACGACCCTCTACAAGGAGCTTGACGTCGACCTCAACGAATTCACGCTCAACCAGTCGAGCACGATACTCGCCTACGACAGCCGCACCAACGACTATACCGTCCTCGCGACGCTCTACTCCGACGAGAACCGCGTCTGGGTCGATTATAAGGACATCCCCGAATACGCCGAGCACGCCGCCGTCGCCATAGAGGACAAGCGCTTTTACAAGCATCAGGGCGTCGACTGGTACCGCACGGCGGGCGCCATGGCGACGATGTTCCTGCAGATGAAAAGCACGTTCGGCGGCTCGACGATAACCCAGCAGCTCATAAAGAACGTCACGCAGTACGACGAGGCGACCGTCAAGCGCAAGCTCGTCGAGATATTCCGTGCGCTCGACTTCGAAAAGCATTACAGCAAGTCCGAGATAATGGAGAATTATCTCAACACCGTCAACTTCGGCGGCGACGTCTACGGCATAGGAGCGGCCGCCAAGCACTACTTCGCCAAGGACGTCTCCGAGCTCACGCTCGCCGAGTGCGCGAGCATCATAGGCATCACGAACAACCCCTCGCTCTATAATCCCTATATCAGCACCGACACGCGCGCGAACAACCGCAAGCGCCAGCTGCTCATCCTCGACGAGATGCTCGATCAGGGCTACATCACCGAGGAGGAGTATGACGAGGCCGTCTCCCAGCAGATGGTCTTCAAGCGCGGCGACGCGACCTCCTCGACCGGTCTCGAGCCATACAGCTGGTTCGTCGAGGCCGTCATCGACGACGTGACCGAGGACCTGATGCGCGAAAAGAGCATCTCCGAGCAGGCGGCGAGCCGCCTCCTCTTCAGCGCCGGCTATCATATCTACACGACGATGGACCCGACCATCCAGGATATAGTCGACGAAGTGTATTCCGACCGGAGCAACATCCCCTCCGGCTATAAGCAGAGCGAGACGCAGGAGCTAAACAGCGCCATCGTCATCGTCGACCCGCACACGGGCGACCTCGTCGCCCTCGCGGGCAGCATGGGTGAGAAGACGGACAGCCTCGTCTTCAACTACGCGACCGACATGCTCCGCTCTCCCGGCTCGACCGTCAAGCCGCTGGCCTCCTACGGACCCGCCATCGAGCTCGGCTACGTCATGCCGTATACGACCTTCAACGACGGCAAGGACGTCAAGCTCTCGGGCACGAGCTGGTACCCGAACAACGACAACTACTCCTATTCCGGTCTCGTGACGCTGCGCTACGCGCTGCAGCGCTCGATAAACACCGTCGCGGCGCAGCTTGTCGACATGGTCACGCCCGAGGTCAGCTACAAGTTCCTGACCGAGCATTTCGGCATATCGAGCCTCGACCCCGTCAACGACGTTGCCTACGCGCCGATGGCGCTGGGGCAGTTTACGTACGGCGTCTCCCCGCGCGAGCTCGCCGACGCCTACACCGCCTACGCTAACGGCGGCGTATACAACTCTTCGCGCACGTATTCGCACATCACCGACGCCGAGGACAACCTCGTTTACGAGAACGTCCCGACCTCCATCGCCGCCGTCTCGGAGACGACCGCCTACTATATAACCGACCTGATGACGAACGTCGTCAACGCGGGCACCGGCTATCAGGCGAGGCTCTCCAATATGCCCGTCGCGGGCAAGACGGGCGCCTCCTCCAACTGGTGCGACCGCTGGTTCGTCGGCTACACGCCCTACTACGTCGGCGTGGTCTGGAGCGGCTACAACATGCCCGAGTACATGGGCAGCTCCAATCCCTCGACGGGCCTGTGGAAGCAGGTCATGGAGCGCGTCCACGAGGGTCTGGAGACAAAGGAATTCCCCGTCCCCGACGACATGGTCTGGACTACGGTCTGCATCGACTCCGGCATGCTCGCGACCGACGCCTGCAAGCACGAGATACGCGGCGATCATACGATGACCCTGCGCATGAAGCGCAGCGAGGTGCCCCGCAGCCGCTGCGACTGCCACGTCCTCGTCGAGATTTGCGGCGAGTCCCACTGCATCCCCTGCGACGACTGCCCGAAGGACGGCATCGTCAGAGCAGGCTTCCTCAAGCTCGACGACATCGACTATCCCGTCCTGACGCCGGAGTTCCTCGACAGCGACAAGAAGCCCGTCGTCTTTATCGAGTCCGAGCTCGAGGTCTGCCCGATCCACAACATCGACCCCGTCTCCGGCTGGTATATAGACCCGAAGTACGGCATGCTGATATGCCCCGAAAACGGCTACTACTACAGCATGGGCAGCATGCAGATATTCAATCCGCTCAACGGCTGGGAGATAGAGCCGCACACCGGGCTGCAGATAAATCCCGAAAACGGCAAGTACTACGACATGGACGGCAAGGAGTACACCGGCGAGGTCGAGCTATGGGGGCCCGTCATCCTGCCGCTGCCGCCCGGCTTCGTCGTCAAGCAGTACGACAAGCCGCCCGAGCCGACGGACGAACCCGTGCCGACCGACGAGCCGGCTCCCACGGACGATCCCTCGCCGCCGGAGCCCACCGACGCCATACCGCAGCCCGAGGACGACCCGAACTACGTCCCGCCCGAGGTCACCCCTACCCCGGATATATACGTCCCCGAGGACTGACGCGATACCGATGATAATGGCCCGTCCGCACGATACGATGCGGACGGGTCTTTTTTCGACGGCTTTCGCCGGAGTATTACAAATATGAACAAACTGTTGCCAAACGCGGCAAAAAGGATTAGAATACGAGAAGTATGAACGGCGTATGAACAAATCCGTTTGCAAAAAAGGAGAGATCCGACATGGCAGACGTCAAGCGCAGACGCGGCGACCGCAGGGACGGGGTACTTCTCCGCGACATCGACTCCCTGCACTATATCACCCCGTACCTCTACCCCAACCGCGCCGACAACGAGGCGTTCATCAGCGAGCGCATCGACCTCACGGCGGTAAACGCCTACCTCGAGAGGAAGGCCGCCGAGACCGGCGAGAAGTGGACTCTGTTCCACGTCATCCTCGCGGCCGTCATGAAGACGATGCAGCTGCGGCCGCACCTGAACAGATTCATCCAGGGCAAGCGGCTCTATCAGAGAAACGAGTTCACGGCCGCCTTCGTCGTCAAGAAGACCTTCGACGACGAGTCGCACGAGGCGCTCGCGTATCTGAAGTTCCATCCCGAGGACACGATAGACGACGTCCACGCGCGCCTTATGAAGGAGATAACGACCCGCCGCGGCGAGGAGCTCGACAACTCCACCTCCGCGATGGATATGATGATGCGCATGCCGCGCTTTCTCTGCTCGTTCCTGATGGCGCTCTTCCGCAAGCTCGACTACTACGGGAAGGTGCCCAAGTCCCTCGTCGCGAGCGACCCCTACTACGCTAGCGCGATGTTTTCAAACCTCGGCTCGATCAAGCTCCGCTCCGGCTACCACCATCTGACCAACTGGGGCACGAACTCCCTGTTCGTCATAATCGGCGAGAAAAAGACCGTCCCCATCTTCGCCCCGGACGGCTCCTACGAGATGAAAGAGGTCGTCGACATCGGCATCACCGTCGACGAGCGCATAGCCGACGGGTATTACTACGCCAAGTCCGTCGCCCTCGTTAAAAAGCTTTTGAGCGATCCCGAGCTGCTCGAGCAGCCCGCTTCCCAGGAGGTAGAGATATGACCGAAACGAAGACCCCGTGGCTGAAAAACTACGGCGACGTGCCCTTCCATCTTGAATACAATCAGGGCTCGATGTTCGACGCCGTCAGGGAGACGGCCGCAAAGTACCCCGACAACATAGCCTACGACTTCATGGGCAAGTCCACGACCTACAAGAAGTTCGTCTCGCAGGTCGAGCTCTGCGCGCGGGCTCTCAAGTCCATAGGCGTGCGCGAGGGCGACCGCATCACGATAGCGATGCCGAACTGCCCGCAGGCCGTCCAGATGTTCTATGCGATAAACCTCGTCGGCGCGATAGCCAACATGGTCCATCCGCTCTCGAGCGAGAACGAGATAGAGTTCTTCATCAAGGAGTCGCAGAGCCTCTACGTCATCACGCTCGACCAGTTCTACGGCAAGTTCGAGGCCATACGCAAGAACGTCAACGTCGCGAACATCATCATCGCGAGCATCCGCGACGCGCTCTCCACCCCCGTCAAGGCGGGGTACATGCTCGTCGAGGGCCGCAAGATAGCGCCCATACCCAAGGACGCTCCCGTCATCCGCTGGAAGGAGTTCCTGCGCCGCGGCAGCACCTACCACTGGACCTACGAGGTCGACAAGAACGGACCCGATCCCGCCGTCATCCTCTATTCCGGCGGTACGACCGGCACGACGAAGGGCATACTGCTCACGAACCTGAACTTCAACGCCCTCTCGGCCCAGATAGTCACGACCAACCCGATGTTCCGCCCGGGCGACAAGATGCTCGCCGTCATGCCGATATTCCACGGCTTCGGCCTCGGCGTCTGCATCCATTCGATGCTCGCCGTCGGCGGACGCTGCATCCTCGTCCCGCGCTTTACCGCGACGAGCTACGCAAAGCTCATCGTCAAGTACCGCTGCAACTTCATCGCCGGCGTCCCGACGCTTTACGAAGCTCTGCTGCGCCTGCCGAGCATGGACAAGGCGGACCTCTCCTGCCTCAAGGGCGTCTTCTCCGGCGGCGACTCGCTTTCCGTCGAGCTCAAAAAGCGCTTCGACAAGTTCCTCTACGACCACCACGCGACCATTCAGGTCCGCGAGGGCTACGGCACGACCGAGTGCGTCACGGCGAGCTGCCTTACGCCGACCCACGTCCAGAAGGAGGGCTCCATCGGCCAGCCCTTCCCCGACACCTACTACAAGATCGTCAAGGTCGGAACGACCGAGGAGCAGCCCTACGGCGAAGAGGGCGAGATCTGCATCTCCGGCCCGACCGTCATGGTCGAGTACATAAACCACCCGGAGGAGACGGCGAACACGCTGAAGGTCCACGACGACGGGCGCACGTGGCTGCATACGGGCGACCTCGGCATCATGGACGACGAGGGCTTCATCTACTTCCGCCAGCGCATCAAGCGCATGATCGTCACCAGCGGCTACAACGTCTATCCCTCGCAGCTCGAGAACATCCTCGATGCGCACGAATTCGTCCACATGAGCTGCGTCATCGGCATCCCCGATCCCTACAAGATGCAGAAGGTCAAGGCCTTCGTCATGCTAAAGCCCGGCTACTCCCCGAGCGAGGAGACGAAGGAGACGCTCCTCGCCTACTGCCGCAAGAACATCGCCAAGTACGCGATGCCCTACGACATTGAGTTCCGCGAGACGCTCCCGACGACGCTCGTCGGCAAGGTCGCCTACCGCGAGCTCGAGGCCGAGGAGGAGGCCAAGCTCAAGGCCGAGGAAAAAGCCGAGGGCTGAAAACAGGATAAGAAAAGCCGGCAGGAATGTTTCCTGCCGGCTTTTTGCGTCATGCGGTTCAGGGCTTGAGGGAGAAGTATTTCTTGATATTGAAGTTCCCGCAGGGGCGGGCGTAGGCGCCGAAGCTCCTGTAATGCACGCCGTCCTTGCGGCCGACGCCGTAGAAGAAGCCGCAGTCGTGCATGGTCCTCGTATTGAAGACGAGCACGCCGAGGCTGCCGCCGCAGCCCTCCTCGACCCAGCTGAACATGTAGGTATCGTCGCGCAGCTTGCCGTAGAGGCAGACGGAGCTCCACATCATGCCGCCGTCGCCGTTGGGGAGGAATATCGTCCACGAATAGGAGTTCGGGCTGGAATAGACGTGGATGGAGCTCATGGAGTCGCTGTAGTTCCAGGCGAAGGACTTGCCGACGAGCTCGTCGGTCGGATGATGGCGGACGTACTTGGGCGGATTGTGGCCCTCGCCCTCGATGACTCCGAAGATCATCTTCTCATTGACCTCGTTGGCGGCGAACTCGTTGCCGAAATCGGCGTGCAGGCAGGTCGTGAGGTCGTTGGTGAAGTCGAGCGCGATGGAGTTAGAGGAGGCGGGGACCTCCCACTGGAGCAGGTGGCCGAAGAGAGCCATGTTCTCGGCGACCTCGAAGCACTCGTAGGGCTCCTCGTGCCACTCGGCCTCGCCCTCGGCGCGGACCTTCAGGCGGCGGCCGTCGATGAACTCATACTCCCAGCAGGGGCCTTCGTCGTATCTGACGGTCAGCTTCTTGCCGGCGAGCATGTCGGAGAGCGGGAGCTTCTTGGAGCCCTCGCTGTTCGTGCCTCCCATGACGGAAGCCTTCGCGCCGAAGGGCTCGGTATGCTCCTTCGCGGCGGCTACGACCTCCTCCTCGGTCATGGGCGGGAAGAGGGACATCGGGCGGTAGACGGCGCGCCAGCCCTTTGCCTTGCCGTCGTTTGCCACGAGCGAGCCCGCGCGGACTATCTTCTCGCCGTAGTCGTTGAAGGGGGCGAACGAGGCGAGCTGGCCGGTTATCCTGCCCTCGGCCTCGAACATCTCATAGCGGAAGACGTCGTCCTCGTCGAAGCCGAGCCTGAAGCCGGCGGATTTGACGTTGAACACGTCGACGAGCTTGAGGGTCATCATGCCGTTGAACTCGGCCTCGACCTTCGCGTAGAGGAACATGTCCTCGCTGATCTTGATGTAGTCGGTCGGGGCGCAGTAGGTCATGCCCTGATACTTCCCGTAGAGCAGGACGGTCGAGGAATACATGACCGCGGGATAGAATTCCAGCCACTCGCGGTCGGAGTCGTCCTTCCAGAAGAAGCCCTTGCCCTCGAAGCGGTTGGTCAGCGTATGGAGCTTCGCGGGGGCGCCCTTGCCCTCGTCTATATAGCCGAAATAGTACTCGCGCTGGACCTCGCGGGCCATCTTGACCTCGCCGGCGAAGAACGTGTCGTACACGGTCGCGAGGCCGCTCGCGAAGTCGACGGCGACGGCGAAGACGCGCAGCGTCCCGGGTATGGCGAAGGTGAAGAGCGTCACGCCGTGGAGGGTCTTGGCGGCGTACGCGCAGCGGACGGCGGGCGCGCCGTTTTCGCTGACGGAGAGCTCGCTCTTGTCGAAGAACTCAAAGTCGAGCGCGCAGTCGGACGAGGTCGAGATCTTGAACTTTTTTCCGGCCAGACAGCCGCACGTCGGGCTCTTGGAGGTCGGCGCCTTCGCGGCCGCGAGAGCCGCGCCTATCTGCTCGGGGGTGAGGTTGGTATACTCGATTCGATGCATGGCGTATCTCCTTTTCCGGGGCCCGCGGGCCCCCTTTTTTTCGTTTGTTATATTTTATCATATCCGCCGGACGAATTAAAGCGGCGCGCGGTTTTTTGTGCGTTTTTTTATCCGGGAAAAGAAAAGCCCCGCGGGAGGTCTTCCCGCGGGGTCTTGGTTATCGCGTTTTACTCTTTCTCCGCCTCGGGCGCTTCCGCGGGCTCGGGCGCTTCCGCGCTCATCTTTTTCTTGTACTTTTTCATGATGAGCTGGAGGGCGATGGTGATGGCGGCGGTGACGGCGCCCATGACGAAGGTCGTATAATAGGTGCCGGTGGAATTCACGAGGGCGTTGGACAGAGCGTTGAAGAGGATGGAGCTCAGGCCCAGAGTAAGCATGGCGACTCCGTAGTTAGTGCCGGTGTACTTGGCGCCGAAGAAGTCGGTGGTGGTGGCGGGGTTGATGGCGCTGGGGCCTCCGAAGGCGAAGGCCGTTATGAGCACGACCACGAGGTAGACGCCGTTGCCCACGAACATCAGCAGCAGCGCGCAGACGATGGTGATGCAGCAGAGCAGGACGTTCGTCTCCACGCGGCCGAGCTTATCCGACAGGGCGGACATGCTGAAGCGGCCGGCGGCGTTGAACGCGCCCGTGAGGGCCACGCAGGTCGTCGCGAGGGCGGTGCTGAGTCCACGCTCCTCGCCCAGAGGCTTGATGATGGGGTTGAGCATGTTCCACGTCGCGTTATAGAAGAAGATGGTCAGCAGGATGCACCAGAAGGGGATCGTGCGTATCGCTTCCCCGAGGGGCACCTCCCGCGTGCTCACGATGGCGTTCTTCTTCGCGGCCGGCTTGGGAAGGGCCGCCAGATACTCCTCGGAGGGGAGCTTTATGAAGCAGCAGGCGATGAGGCCGACCACGAGGAACACTATGGACAGTATCCGCAGGGTGGCGCTGACGGTCATGCTCTTGAGCATGGAGCCGATGATGGGGCTGAACGCAACCGTGCCGAGGCCGAAGGCCGCGGTCGCGATGCCGGTGGCGAAGCCGCGCTTGTGGGGGAACCACTTCTGCACGCAGGACAAAAGCGCGCCGTAGGCCACGCCGACGCCGATGCCGCCGACGACGGAATAAGTCAGGTAGAACAGCCAGATGGAGCTGCCCTGCTTGAGCAGGGAGGCGAGAAATACGCCCACGCCGAAGATGATCACGCCCAGGAAGCTTATCTTTTTCGGGCCGAACCTGTCGTTGAGAGCGCCGCCGCCGAAGTTGCCCACGCAGAAGGCGAAGAGCATGATGGAGGCGATCAGCCTTACGCTGCCGGGATCCCAGCCGTAATAGGCCTCGGTGGCGCTTTTGAGCACGCTCCAGAGATAGATGACGCCCACGCAGAGCATCGCCACGAGGGCTGCTATGATGGGCACGACCGGGGATTGTCTCTTTGTTTTGACGGTTTCCATTGCGTTTCCCTGCTTTCGGAATCGTTTTTATTACCTGATAACTTTACCATGCCGTCTCATGACTGTCAATCAAAACGGCCTCCGTTTCCGCTCCCGCCGGAAGTTTTTTCGGCGGTTTGCGAAAACTTTCTCGCAGAAGGGCGAAATTACTGATTGACAAGGCCGTTTCTTTATGATAATATCCATTCCACGGCACTGTGAAGTGCGATATATGCCGTTATCGGCCGAAAGGAATGCTCGTCATGAAACTGGCGCTTACGATAATCCAACTCGTCTGCTGTCTGGCGGTCGTCGCCGTCGTCCTCCTGCAGTCCGGCAAGAGCGCCGGGCTCTCCGGAGCCATATCCGGCGTCGCCGACACCTTCCTCGCGAAGAACAAGTCCCGCACCGTCGACGCGAAGCTCGCGCGCGCTACCAAGTGGCTCGCCATCGTGTTCGTCGTGCTGACTCTCCTGCTCAACATCCTCGCGTAAGCATATCAAAAAGCGGACCGGCTGCAAAACGCAGCCGGTCTTTTTTATTTCCAGTCGGTTATCCTGTCGCCCTTGACGAGGAACGCCCTGCGCGCGATGCGCGCCATGGGCTCGTCGGAGCGCGAATCGGAGTAGAACTCCCCTATCGCGGCGTCCGGCGCGGCCTCGTAAAGTCGGCGCACCTTCTCCTCGCCGTGGCAGTTATCCCCGTCGTACCCGCCCGTCTGCGGGTCGACGCGCGAGGCGATGAGCAGCCCGACGCCGAGCTCGGCGCATATGTCGCGCAGGAGAAATTCCGGCGAGGCGGAGATCACTATATCGTCCGGCCTGCGCCCCTCGAGATAGAAGCTCTTGACGCGCGCGGCGTTCTTCCTCCAGAACTCCGCAACGAGCGCGTCCATGTCGTCGACGCGGGCGAAGACGGAATATATCTTCTGCTTCATGCGGGTCTTGTCCGTCAGGCGCAGGGCGTACTTCGCCGCCGCGGCGGCCCATACGAAGACGTACCGCGTCAGCGCCGGGCGCTTTCGGAGCAGAAACGCGAGAAAGCGCGCGGTCGAGTCGCCGCGGAATATGGTGTTGTCAAAATCGTATGCGTTTACCTCACGCGACGCCAAGGATCTTCCCCCCGTATAGCACGGCCGCTATGATGACCGCAAACAGCACGACGAGCGCGAGCATGACCTTGTCCCCTATGAGCACGTCGACGGGGTCGGCGTAGTCGCTGCGCTCGATGGTGAGGCTGTATTTCATGCAGATGATGAGCGCCAGCGGCGTCGTCCAGACGAGGTGCGTATCCCCGCCCGGCCGCCCGAGGACGGTCCAGAGCGCGTAGAACACGACCGCGGCGCACATGCACATGTACATATTCTTGTCGAGAAACTCCGGCGTATAGAATTTCAGCACGCCGCGCACGTCCTCGGCCTTGTCGCCGAGGCGGCGAAGCTCGTTGCGGCGCTTGCCGAGGCCGACGAAGAACGAGAGCGCCATGACCGTGAGATAAAGCCACGGCGAGACGGGCTGGTCTATGACCGCGCCGCCGCAGAGGAGCCTTATGAGAAAGCCCGCCGCGAGCACGCACACGTCCACGAGCGGGATGCGCTTGAGGACGAGGCTGTAGAGGACGTTCATCGCGATATAGGCGGCGAGCAGTATCGTCAGTATCGGGCTGCGCACCGCGAAGAGCGCGACCGCGAGCAGCGCCGCCGTCAGCACTCCGAAGACGGCCCACGCGGCGCCGGGCTTTATGCGCCCGGCAGCTATGGGGCGGCTTTTTTTGACCTCGTGCAGAGCGTCCGCCGGAGCGTCGCAGATGTCGTTGAAGATATATACCGCCGAGCTCGCCGCGCTAAAGAGCAGCGCCGCCCACAGGCAGCGCAGGACCGCCGCGCCCTCCGTCAGCCTTCCGCCGAAGACGAGCGCCGCGAACACGAGCAGATTTTTGATCCAATGCTTGGGTCTGGCGAGCTTTATCCAGTCCATTCCTGCACACCCTTTGCGCTTATGGATAAGGTATTCTACCATGAGCAAAAATGCTTGCTCGCAAGGGCATTTTTGCGAAGCCGTCAATGGCGCAGTGCGAGCGGAGCGAGCGGCGGCGAAGCCGCAAAGACTTGCAAAGCAAGGCTTTACTGCGGATATTATAGCGCAAAAAACTCAATGTGACAACCTGCGGCGCGCCTCCGCGCGGCCGGATGCGAAAAAAACTTGGCAAAAACACGCAATTAGTATGTTTACGGCGCGCGGGAAATAATATATAATAATGCGGTAAAGGATATTTCCCGCAGTTTTGCCCGCACGAAAGACGGCTCCCGCCGGAGGCATTGAATGGAATTCAACCAGAAAAACATAAAGACGGTCCTGCTGATAATCCTCTTCGCGGTCGTCATATACACCCTGGCAAGGAACGTCACCGTCATTCTGTCGCTGCTGGTCAAGCTCAGCCACGTGCTCGCGACGGTGACGGCGGGCTTCTGCATCGCCTTTATCCTCAACGTCCCGCTCAATTTCTTCGAGAAAAAGGTCTTCAAGTTTCTCGACAAGGCCAAGCACAAGTTCTTCCGCAATATCAAGCGCGCCGTCAGCCTCATAGCGACGATGGTCGTCGCCTTCGGCATAGTCGTCGGCGTCGTGCTCGTCGTCCTGCCGAAGCTCGGCACGACGATAACCGGCCTCGCCGAGGCGCTCCCGGGCTACGTCAACAGCGCGATGGACTGGGTCGAGGGCTTCCTCGAGCGCTTCAACATCGAGCGCATGCCCAAGTGGAGCATCGACTGGGACGCCGTCTTCGACAATCTCTACGACTACGTGCTCGGCGGCAACGGCAATATTATCGGCTCCGCCGCGACCGTCACGACCTCCCTCGCCTCCGGCGTCATCAGCGCCGTTTTCGCCATCGTCATAGGCGTCTACATCCTCGCGCAGAAGGAGCGCGTAGGCCGCTGGGCGAAGGGCATAGTCGTCGCCTTCCTGCCGGACAAGGCCTCCGACCGCGTGCTGAACGTCGCGCGGCTCTCCAACGAGGTCTTCGCCAACTTCATCACCGGCCAGCTCATCGAGGCGATAATACTCGGCATCCTCTGCTATATAGGCATGCTGATATTCCGCTTCCCCTACCCCGAGATCATCGCCGTCGTTATCGGCACGACCTCGCTCGTCCCGATGGTCGGCTCCTTCATAGGCGAGCTCATCGGCGCCTTCCTCATCCTGCTCATAAGCCCGCTCAAGGCGCTCTTCTTCGTCATCTTCATCCTCGTCCTTCAGCAGGTCGAGGGCTCGCTCATATATCCCCGTGTCGTCGGCAAATCCGTCGGTCTCCCGGGCGTGCTCGTCCTCATCTCGGTCATCATAGGCAGCAACCTCGGAGGCGTCGCGGGCGCGCTGCTGGGCGTGCCGGTCTGCGCGGTGCTGTTTATCATAATCCGCGAGGCCGTCCGCGAGAGGACTCTCAAAAAGGCCGCGGCCGACGGAGGGACGGGCCTGATGGACAACCTCGCCGACTCCATCGCGGGCGAGAAAAAAGCCAAAAAGTAAATTCAGACGAAAAAAGAGCCGGGAAGCTCCCCGGCTCTTTTATTATGCTCTTTTCAGGCGTCTATCGTCGAGATGGTGAGCGTCGTCTCCTCGAGCACGTCGAGCAGGACGCGCACTGTGTCGAGCGAGGTGAAGATGGTGACGTCGTTTTCTATGGCGGTGCGGCGGATGACCTGCCCGTCCTCGTAGTGCACGCCGGACATGACGGCGCGGGTGTTTATGACGTAGCTGACGTGGCCGGCGCGCATGGCGTCGAGTATCTGCGTGCTGCCCTCGCTTATCTTCTTGAGCGTCCGCGTCTTGATGCCGTGCTCGCGCATGACCTTGGCGGTCAGGTCCGTCGCCTCGATGTTGAAGCCGAGATCGTAAAAGCGCCGCACGAGCGGGACGGCCTCCTCCTTGTCCTCGTCGGCGAGGGTGACGATGACCGTCCCGAAGTTCTGCAGCTTCGTGCCGGCGGCGATGAGCGCCTTGTACATCGCGCGCGGGAGGGTCTTGTCGTAGCCTATGGCCTCGCCGGTGCTCTTCATCTCGGGGCTGAGATAGGCGTCGAGCCCCTTTATCTTACGGAACGAGAAGACGGGGACCTTGACGTAGAACTTGCTCTTCTCCTCGGGATAGAGCCTGAATATGCCCTGCTCCTTGAGGCTCTTTCCGAGGATGACCTCGGTCGCTATGTCGGCGAGGCTCCACCCCGTCGCCTTGGAGAGGAACGGGACCGTGCGCGACGAGCGCGGGTTGACCTCGATGATGTAGACCGAGTCGTCCGGGGAGACGATGAACTGGATATTGTAGAGCCCGACGATGCCGATGGCGGGGCCGAGCTTCTTGGCGTACTGCAGTATCGTCCCTCTGACCCTGTCGCTGATGGAAAACGGCGGATAGACGCTGATGCTGTCGCCGGAGTGCACGCCCGTGCGCTCGACGAGCTCCATGATGCCGGGCACGAAGACGTCCGCGCCGTCGCATATGGCGTCTATCTCGACCTCCCTGCCCCTGATGTATCTGTCCACGAGCACGGGCTCGTCCTCGTTTACGGCGACGGCGTTTTTCAGGTAGTGGCGCAGGTCGGCCTCCTTGTTGACTATCTCCATGGCGCGCCCGCCGAGCACGAAGCTCGGCCGCACGAGCACGGGGTAGCCTATCTCGGCGGCGGCCTTCACGCCCTCCTCGACGGATGTCACGGCGCGGCCCTCCGGCTGCGGGATGCCGAGCCCTTTCAGGACGGCGTTGAAGGCGTCCCTGTTCTCGGCGCGGTCTATGGCCTCGCAGTCGGTGCCGATGATCTTCACGCCTCTGTCCATGAGCGGACGGGCGAGGTTTATCGCCGTCTGCCCTCCGAGCGTCGCAATGACGCCCTCCGGCTTTTCGAAATCGACGACGTTCATGACGTCCTCGGGCGTGAGCGGCTCGAAATAGAGCTTGTCGGCGGCGGTGTAGTCCGTTGAGACGGTCTCGGGGTTGTTGTTGATTATAATGGCCTCGTAGCCCGCGCGCCTTATGGTCTGCACGGCGTGGACGGTCGAATAGTCGAACTCGACGCCCTGCCCTATGCGTATCGGCCCCGCGCCGAGCACGATGATCTTCTTTTTGTCCGTGCGGACGGACTCGTTTTCCTTCTCGTAGGTCGAATAGAAATACGGCACGTAGCTCTCGAACTCCGAGGCGCAGGTGTCTATCATCTTGAAGACGGGGACTATCCCCGCACCCTTGCGCAGCGCGGCGACCTCCGTCTCCGTCATGCCCCACGCGGAGGCGACGGCTCTGTCGGAAAAGCCCATGCGCTTGGCGGCGTACAGGACCTCGGCGTCGCCTCGGGCGGCGCGGAGCCTCTCCTCCATGGCGACGATATTGCGTATCTTGCGCAGGAAGATGAGGTCTATTGCCGTCAGGCGGTTTATCTCGTTGACGCTGCCGCCCTTGCGCAGCAGCTCCGCGACGGCGAATATCCGGTCGTCCGTCCCGCGCGAGACGTACTCCTTGAGTTCGTCGGGCTGCATGGCCGCGAAGCGAGCGTTAGACAGATGATACGCGCCGACCTCCAACGAGCGCACGGCCTTGAGCAGGCTCTCCTCCATCGTACGGCCGACGCTCATGACCTCGCCGGTGGCCTTCATCTGCGTCCCGAGCGTGTTCGCGGCGGTCGCGAACTTGTCGAACGGGAAGCGCGGCATCTTCGTCACGACGTAGTCGAGCGCGGGCTCGAAGGATGCGAGGGTGTTCGCGAGCGGGATCTCGTCGAGGCGCATGCCGACGCCTATCTTCGCGCTTATGCGCGCTATCGGGTAGCCCGAGGCCTTCGAGGCGAGCGCGGACGAGCGCGAGACCCTCGGATTGACCTCGATGATGTAATACTGCGAGGACTTGGTGTCGAGCGCGAACTGGACGTTGCACCCGCCCTCGACCTTGAGCGCGCGTATCAGGCGCAGAGCGCTGTCGCGCAGCATCTGGTACTCCTTGTTCGTCAGCGTCTGCGACGGGCAGACGACGATGCTGTCGCCCGTGTGGATGCCGACGGGGTCGAGGTTTTCCATGTTGCAGACGGTGATGGCGGTGTCGTTGGCGTCGCGGACGACCTCGTATTCTATCTCCTTGAAGCCCTTGACGGACTTCTCCACGAGCACCTCGTGGACGGGGCTGAGGCGGAAGGCGCCGAGGCCTATCTCCTCGAGCTCCGCCTCGTTGTCGGCGAAGCCGCCGCCCTCCCCGCCGAGCGTGAAGGCCGGGCGCAGGACGACGGGGTAGCCTATCTCGAGCGCCGCCGCCTTCGCCTCGTCGAGGCTGTAGGTTATCTTCGAGGGGATGACGGGCTCGCCTATGCTCTCGCATAGCTCCTTGAAGAGCTCTCTGTCCTCGGCGCGCTCTATGCTCTCCGACGACGTGCCGAGCAGCTCGACGCCGCACTCGCGCAGAACGCCCTTCTTCTCGAGCTGTACGGCGAGGTTCAGGCCCGTCTGCCCGCCTATGCCGGGCAGGATGGCGTCCGGGCGCTCCTTGCGGATTATCTTGGCGACGTATTCGAGCGTCAGCGGCTCCATGTAGACCTTGTCGGCGATGGCCGGGTCGGTCATGATGGTCGCGGGGTTGGAGTTGCAGAGGATGACCTCGTAGCCCTCCTCGCGCAGGGCGAGGACGGCCTGCGTGCCGGCGTAGTCGAACTCGGCCGCCTGGCCTATGACGATGGGCCCCGAGCCGATGACCATTATCCGCTTGATGTCCGTTCTCTTAGGCATGGCGCTTCGCCTCCTCCATGAGCGCAGTGAAGCGGTCGAAGAGTTTGCCGCTGTCCTGCGGTCCGGGCGCGCTTTCGGGGTGGTACTGAACGCCGAAGGCGCGGTCGCGCGGGCACGCGACGCCCTCTATCGTCCCGTCGAGCAGGTTTATGTGCGTGGCCTCGAGCGGCGTGCCCGCAAGGCTCTCCGCGTCGACGGCGTAGGAATGGTTCTGGGAGGTTATCTCTATCTTGTCGGCCGCGAGTTCCTTGACGGGGTGGTTGCCGCCCCTGTGTCCGAATTTGAGCTTGTACGTCTTCGCGCCGTAGGACAGCGCGAGTATCTGGTGGCCGAGGCATATGCCGAAGACCGGCAGCCTGCCGGCGAGCTTTCTCACGGTCTCGATGACCTGCGGGACGTCCTGCGGGTCGCCGGGGCCGTTGCTTATAAAGAGCCCGTCCGGCGCGAGCGCGAATATCGCCTCGGCGGGCGTGTCGAAGGGCACGGCGGTCACGTCGCAGCCGCGCCTTACGAGCGA
>JAFZAM010000137.1 GCA_017557265.1 Oscillospiraceae bacterium
CATATACTTTGACGTCTATTCCGAGAGCACGTTTGCGACGCTGACGGATTCCCTCGCCGTCGCCTCCGACGCGGGCATATCGGTCTTCAACGCAGCGGGCGAGAGGACCGCGACCTACAATATCCAGCTCCGTTCGCCGCATATCGCCTCGGGCAAGCGCTCCGCGCTCGTCTGGGTCTCCGGCAGCGAGGACGCGTACCTCGCCGGGCTCGACGAGATAACGCCGTTTAATGCCGACGGCCCCGTAGTGGGAGCCAAGATGAATCATGACGGCGCTTTCGTGATATGCTCGGAAGACAGCGGCTACAAGGGCGCCGCCACCGTCTACGGCGCCGACGGCACGGCGGTATATAAATGGTACTCCGGGGAAGGCTATCTCGTTGACGCGGCCCTTTCCGGCAGCGGTCAGCGCATGATAGTCTCGACCATAACGGACACCGGCGCGAGGCTCGTTACTTTTGCGACCGACAACGAGACCCCGAAGGGCGAGTGGACGGAGGAAGGCTCGCTCTATCTCGAAACGGCGTTCCTCTCCGATTCGAGAGTCTGCGCGCTCAGCGAGCAGGCGCTGCGCGTTTTCCCGTTCAGCCTTTCGTCCTCCGAAGCCTACGATTTCTCCGGCGAATACCTGCGCAACTACTCCTTTGACGGCGACGGCTTCGCTGTGCTGCTCCTCGGAAAGTACAGGACGGGCAACCAGACCCGTCTCGTCACCGTCGGCTCCGACGGGCGGGAGATCGCCTCGGTCGATTTCGAAAAAGAGGTCCTCTCCATGTCGGCCGCCGGAAGCAGCATAGCCGTGGCCTTCGCGGACAATTCCGTTATGATCTTTAACGACAAGCTCGCCGCCGTGACGGAGAAGACCGACCTCATCGGCCTTCGCGGCGTTTACGTCAGACCCGACGGCGCCGCCGTCGCAGTCACGGCGACCGAGGCCTATTCGATAGGGGGGTGACAGCCATGTCGACTTGGGTCCCTGTAGTCATCGATATCCTGCTGCTGCTTATAGTCCTGTTCTGCGCTTATAACGGCTTTCGCAAGGGCTTCATTCTCGGACTGACCGGCCTTATCGCGATAGTGGTCGCGCTCTACGGCGCCAATCTCGTCGCGGATACGTATTCCCCGAAGGTCCAGGAGGTCATGACCCCGTTCGTCGAGGGCCTCGTCGAAAAGTCCGTCAACGACGCCAAGGACGAGACCGCCGAGCCCGATTACGAGTACTACGGCCCCGAGGAGGGCGAGAACGACGAGGTCTATAAGGTCAGTTATGAGAGCCTGCGCAACCTCGGCATCTTAAAATCCGCCGCCGAGACGATAACGAAGGACGTGCGCAAGGAGGTCGCGAAGGTCGGCAACGACCTGAAGCTCAAACTCGTCGACAAGCTGACCGAGAAGCTCGCCTACGTCGCGACGTTCGTCATAGCTTTCATTCTGATCATAATCATTTTCGTCGTGCTGGCGAATATCATCAATCTCGCCTTCAAGCTGCCGGGGCTTGAGATTGTAAACGAGCTGCTCGGGCTGATCCTCGGGCTCGCGAAGGGACTCGCGATCGTTTTCTGCCTCGCCTGGCTGGTGCGCTTCTTCGGCCTTCTGCTGCCGGAGGGGACCATCGACAAGACGCTTATTCTCGCCTGGCTCATCAAGGTCAATCCGCTCACGCTTTTCCTTCCTATCTGACAGATATATAAACTCGAAAGGAACCGTTACTTCAGATGAATCTCCCGAATCTGCTGTCGCTGCTCAGGCTTTGCATGGTGCCCATATTCGTGCTCTCGTTCTTCAGCAAGCTCGAAGGGTCGGATTACGTCGCGCTGACCGTATTCGTCCTCGCCGCGCTTACCGATATGCTCGACGGCATGATAGCCAGGCGTCAGAACAAGATAACGACCCTCGGAAAGGTGCTCGACCCGCTCGGAGACAAGCTTATGGCGCTGTGCGTGCTGACCTGCCTCACCATCGACGGGAGGATACCTCTCTGGGCAGTCATCGTCCTGCTCGTCAAGGAGATCATCATGGGGATAGGCGGATTTTATATATACAAGAAAAGCGCGTTCATGCCGCCGTCCAACTATTTTGGAAAAACTTCGACGGTTGTATTGTTCGTCGCGTGTGTTATACTTATCGCGTTCAAGGACCTGCCCGAGCCCTGGCCGCTCGTTATTATTTCCATCGCCATAGCCACTACGATCGTCGCGTTCGTGAATTATCTGATAGTCTTCATCAAACTTCTTAAGAATAATCACAAGAGCGACGATATCGATCCCGAAGATCTCGAATCCGAATAAGGGGAGACTTTTCCGCTCTCTGCTTGCAAAGGAGGAAAGACAATGAAACCTATTATTTGCTCAAGATGCAAAAAGAACGTGGCTGTCGTGTTCATCACGAAGATTGAAAACGGCAGTCCGACCAACGAGGGCCTTTGCCTCAAGTGCGCGAAGGAGCTCGGGATAAAGCCCGTTCAGGACATGATGCAGAACATGGGCATAAGCGACGAGGAGCTCGACGGCATCTCCAACGAGATGATGGCGGCCTTCGGCGGTGCGGAGAACCTCGACGACGTCGAGGACGGCGGCGAGGACGATAACGGCAAGACCGCGACGTTCCCGTTTTTGAACAAGCTTTTTTCCAATCCGCATCAGAACGAGGAGCAGCACTCCGACCGCGAGGCTCCAAAGGAGCCCGAGCGCCAGAGCCAGCGCGGGAATAAGCGCAAATTCCTCGAAAACTACTGCATCTCGCTCTCCAAAAAGGCCAAGGAAGGAACCCTCGACCGCGTCGTCGGCCGCGAGGAGGAGACCGAGCGCGTCATCCAGATACTCAACAGACGTCAGAAGAACAATCCCTGCCTCATAGGCGAGCCCGGCGTCGGCAAGACCGCCATCGCCGAGGG
>JAFZAM010000138.1 GCA_017557265.1 Oscillospiraceae bacterium
GTCGTCGGCGCGGCGGCGACCAGGCGCGAGCTCCCCATCTACTGCGTCGCGCGCGACAACAGGGCCGTATCTCTGACGTTCGACGCGGCTTGGGGCAACGAGGACACGCAGCAGCTCATAGACGTCCTCGGGAAATACGGCGTGCGCGCGACGTTCTTCGTCGTCGGCGAATGGGTCGACAAATACCCCGAGTCCGTCAAGGCGCTCGCCGACGCGGGGCACGAGGTCATGAACCACTCCGACGACCACGCGCACTTTACCAAACTCTCGGCGTCCGACATCGCCGCGAACGTCGCCGCCTGCTCGGATAAGATAGAGGCGGTCACGGGGGCGCGGCCGGCGCTCTTCCGCTTCCCGTACGGGGAATACGACGACAACGTCGTCCTCGCCGTGCGCGCGGCGGGGCTGGAGCCGATACAGTGGGACGTCGACAGCCTCGACTGGAAGGGGCTCGACGCCTCGACGATAACCGACCGCGTGCTCTCGCGCGTCGCGCCGGGGTCTATCATCCTCTTCCACAACGCCGCCGAGCACACGCCCGAGGCACTCCCCGCGATAATAGAGGGGCTGCTCGCGCAGGGGTACGAGCCCGTCCCGGTATCTGAGCTGCTGCTCACGGGCGAATACACGATAGACAACACCGGGCGGCAGCTCAAGGCTGGATAAAAAACGTCCCCCGTCGGATGACGGGGGATTTCTGTTTATTCTCTGTTTTTGAGTTTTTCGACCGCCTCGGCTATGTCCGGCGCGGCCATGGCCATCAGCTCCTCGAACTCGCCCTCATAATCATAAGTGCACTCGTCGGGGCGCTCGCGTATGCGCCTGACGTAGCCATCGAGCAGGTCGAAGTCGCGCGCGTAGCAGTGGTAGCTGTTGGCGCGGTGGGTGTAGCTTCCCATCTTGACGCCGAGCTCGTCGGCGAAGCGCTTTTGGAGCATTATCAGCGCGAAGGCGTTCATGAAGGCCGCCTTGCAGGCGTCGTTGGAGCGGAAGAGCAGCTTGCAGTGGAGCGCGCCGTCGCGGATAAAGTACTGCAGATGCTGGAGGCAGGCGGGGTTCTCGTTGCCCTCGGCGGCGTCGTGACGCCAGTCGCGCACGTCGATGACGGCGCGGCGGGAATCCGGATTGCGCCTCAGCTCGCGCAGGATGAACGGGAACTGCTCGGCCATGCGGCTGTGGTAGGTGTACGCCCAGTTGCCGCGCTCTATCTCGAAATCGAGGATGCCGTCGAGTATCTCCTGACGGTACTGCTCGAGCTCGCGGTACCCGCCGGCGAAGAGGCGGCTTACCATGGGCTCGGCGAGCGGCTCGGCGACGTAGAGCGTCATGGAGAGCTCCTTCTGCGTCGTGTCGTAGTCCGGGCAGGGGGTCTCCTTCGCGTTCTCGGCGAGCATTATGAGCGAGGCGTGGTACGCCTCGGGCAGCGTGCGCCCTCTGGCTATGTATTCGTCCATCAGCTTATCCTTGCGGGCAGGCCCATGTCCGTGAAGACCTTGAGCTGCTCTTCCATGAACTCGTTCGTCGGGGGCTCGACGTTGACGAGCTTGTACTTTCTGCCGAGGCGGACGTACTTCATCTCGCCCATCTTATGATAGGGCAGGAGCTGGACGACGTCGATGGCGCTCTCGACCTCCTTGCAGAATTCCGCCGTCGCGCGGACGTTCTCGGGGCTGTCGTTGAGCTTGGGGATTATCGGGAAGCGGAACTGGAAGCGGCCGCCCGCGGCGGCTATCTTTCGCGCGTTGTCGAGGATGAGCTCGTTGGGCACGCCGACAAGCTTCTCGCTGCGCTTGGAATCCATGTGCTTGAGGTCGTAGAGGAACAGGTCGACGTAGGGCAGTATCTCCTTGAAGTGCTCCCACGGGGCGAAGCCCGTCGTGTCGAGCGCGACGTGGATGCCCTCGGCCTTGCACTGCTTGGCGACCGCGAGGGTGAACTCGAACTGGCTCATCGGCTCGCCGCCGGAGATGGTCACGCCGCCGCCGGACTTGTCGTAGTACTTCTTGTCCTTGCGTATCTCGACCATGACCTCCTCGACGGACATGCGGCGCAGAGTGTTGTAGAGCGCCTTCGAGGGGCAGACTTCCGCGCACTTGAGGCAGACGGTGCACTTGTCCCTGTCGACGACGGGGTGGGTTATGAGCTTGTCGGGGTCGGCAAGCGTGGGAGTCGGCTCGCCGGCGGAGATGGCGCCCTCGGGGCACGAGGAGACGCACTTGCAGCCGTACTCGAGGCCTATGCAGCGGATGTCCATCCATGCGAGGTCGGGCCCGAACTCCTGCGACTCGGGGCTGTGGCACCAAAGGCACCTGAGCGGGCAGCCCTTGGTGAACACGTCCGTGCGGATGCCGGGGCCGTCGTGGACGGAGAATTTCTGTATATCGTAAATGTTTCCGTAGATCTCTTCTGCCATTGGTTTTCCCTCCGGTTTTCTTGCTTCTGTCTAATCAGTATATATCGGAGCGGCGCGTTTCGTCAAGCGAGGCTTTTCGCCCACGCGACGAGCTTTTCGAGCCTCGCGGCGCAGTCGCCGCCGTGGGTCAGCAGGTATATCTTGATCTTCGGCTCCGTCCCGGAGGGGCGCACGACGACCGTATCGCCGGAGACGAGCGCAAAGCGCAGGACGTCGGAGCCCTTGAGGGGGCTCTCCCCCGTGCGCTCCCCGCCCTCGTACACGGCGCCGTCGAGGCAGTCCGTTACGGAGGCAACGGCGAAGCCCGCTATCTCGGCGGGGCGAGCCTCCCTGAGCGAGGCCATGAGCGCGCGGCGGCGCTCGATGCCGTCGAGCCCCGGCATGACGAGGCTGACGGTCTTCTCCTCGTAGCGGCCGAAGCGCTCATAGAGCCCCTCGAGCGCGTCGACGAGGGTCTTCCCACGCGAATAGTGGTAGGCCGCCATCTCGGCCGTCACGACCGAGGCGGTGACGCCGTCCTTGTCGCGCGCGAAGCCGCCGATGAGGTAGCCTATGGCCTCCTCGAAGCACATGACCGTCTCCCAGCCCTCGGCCTCGAGCTCGCCCATGCGCTCGGCGAGGAACTTAAAGCCCGTGAAGGTCTCCTCCGTGCGCAGGCCCGCCGCCTTCGCTATCGCGGCGGCGAGGTCGGTCGAGA
>JAFZAM010000139.1 GCA_017557265.1 Oscillospiraceae bacterium
GCCGGAAAAGGTCCTCGTCGGGTCGACGGGCGTCATCGGCAAGCGGCTCAATATCGAGGCCGTCGAGGCGGGGATACCCGTCGCCGCGAAGGCGCTCTCGCCGGACGGCTCAGACGCCGCCGCGACGGCCATCATGACGACGGACACAGTCAAAAAGGACGTCGCCGTCTCGTTCGAGCTCGGCGGAGCTTCCGTGACGATAGGCGGCATAGCCAAGGGCAGCGGCATGATACATCCCAACATGGGGACGATGCTCTGCTACATAACGACCGACTGCGCGATAAGCGCGCCGATGCTCAAAAAGGCGCTCCTCGCCGCGGCCGACGCGAGCTTTCACAGGATAAGCGTCGACGGGGACACCTCGACCAACGACTCCTGCGTCATCCTCGCAAACGGCGCCGCCGGCAACGCGCCGATAGACTTCGCGGGGCCGGACTACGGCGTTTTCCTCGACGCGCTGACCGCCGTCTGCGTGACGCTCGCCAAGAAGATGGCCGCCGACGGGGAGGGCGCGAAGCGCCTCGTGACCTGCGCCGTAAAGGGCGCGGCGAGCGAAAAGCAGGCCTCCGTCATCGCCAAGAGCGTCATCGGCTCGTCCCTCGTCAAGACGGCGATGTTCGGAGCCGACGCCAACTGGGGCAGGGTGCTCTGCGCCATGGGCTATTCCGGCGAGAGCTTCGACCCCGACGGCGTGGACGTCGCGTTTTCCTCCGCGGCGGGCTCGATACCCGTCTGCAAGTCCGGGCGCGGCCTCGACTTCGACGAGGAGCTCGCCAAGAAGATACTGCTGGAGAACGAGATAGTCATCGAGATATCCATGTCGGAGGGCCGCGGCGACGCCTGCGCGTGGGGCTGCGACCTCTCCTACGACTACGTGAAGATAAACGGAGATTACAGGACATGATGGAGCTTACCAACGCCCAGAGGGCCCAGATACTCATCGAGGCACTCCCCAATATCCAGGAATACACGGGCAAGATCGTCGTCATCAAGTACGGCGGCAACGCCATGCAGAACGAGGAGCTCAAGCGCGCCGTCATGGGCGATCTGGTCCTGCTCTCGCTCATAGGCGTGCGCGTCGTGCTCGTCCACGGCGGCGGCCCGGAGATAACGGACATGCTCGCCCGCGTCGGTAAAAAGAGCGAGTTCGTCGACGGGCTTCGCGTGACGGACGCCGAGAGCGTCGAGATAGTCCAGATGGTCCTCGCGGGCAAGGTCAACAAGTCCCTCGTCGGCCTCATAGGCGAGGCCGGCGGAAAGGCGATAGGCCTCTGCGGGCTCGACGGGCGCCTCATCGAGGCGAAGCCCATGGACGCGCGGCTCGGCTACGTCGGCGAGATAACCTCCGTCAACATCGAGCCCATAACCGACCTGCTCGAAAAGGGCTACATCCCCGTCGTCTCGACCGTCGGCTGCGACGGCGAGGGCAACGTCTACAACATAAACGCCGACACGGCCGCCTCGGCCATCGCGGGAAAGCTCCGCGCCGAGAGCCTGCTCACGATGACGGACATAGCCGGCCTCATGCGCGACACGTCCGACCCCTCGTCGCTCATCAGCACCGTAAACGTCAGCGAGGTGCCGCAGCTCGTGAGCGAGGGCGTCATCTCCGGCGGCATGATCCCGAAGGTCGAGTGCTGCGTCGAGGCCATACGCCGCGGCGTGAGCAAGGTCTTCGTCATCGACGGGCGCGTGCCCCATTCCATCCTCATCGAGCTCCTCACGGACGAAGGGCTCGGGACGATGTTCCTCGGAGGCTGAGCCATGGATATAAGAGAGCTCGATAAGAAATACGTCGCCAATACGTATAACCGCTTCCCGCCCGTCCTCGTGAGCGGGCGCGGCGCGACCTTCACCGACGCCGACGGGAAGAAGTACATCGACTTCGGCAGCGGCATAGGCGTCAACAGCTTCGGCGCTGCGGACCCCGAGTGGGTCTCCGCCGTCACGGCGCAGCTCGGAAAGCTGCAGCACACCTCCAACCTCTACTACACCGAGCCCTGCGTCATGCTCGCGCAGGCGCTGTGCGAAAAGACGGGCATGAAGCGCGTCTTCTTCGGAAATTCCGGCGCCGAGGCCAACGAGTGCGCCATAAAGACCGCCCGCAAATACGCCTTCGACGCCCTCGGCGACGAGAGCCGCTCGACGGTCATCACGCTCAAAAACAGCTTCCACGGCAGGACGCTCGCGACCCTCGCCGCGACCGGGCAGGACGTTTTCCACACCAAGTTCGGCCCGTTCCCGGCGGGCTTTGCCTACGCCGACCCCGACGATCCCGCCTCGCTGCGCGCTCTCGCGGCAGAGGGAAACGCCTGCGCCGTCATGATAGAGTGCGTGCAGGGCGAGGGCGGCATAAACGTCCTCTCGGAGGAGTTCATCGCCGCCGTCAAGGCCGTCTGCGAGGAGTTCGGCCTGCTGCTTATATGCGACGAGGTGCAGACCGGCAACGGCCGCACCGGCAAATATTTCTCCTATATGCATTTCGGCCTCGCGCCGGATATCGTGACGACGGCCAAGGGCCTCGGCGGCGGCCTTCCCATAGGCGCCTGCCTGCTCGGGGAGCGCGTCGCGGACACGCTCGACGTCGGCAGCCACGGCTCCACC
>JAFZAM010000140.1 GCA_017557265.1 Oscillospiraceae bacterium
GCCGCCGCCCGCCGCGTCGAAGCCGACGGTCCGGATGAGCTCGAGCTGCTCTATCTCGCGAACGTCGGCGTATAGTATCCCGCCGGAGCATCCGCCGAGCACAGTGAGAGCCAGCGCGGCGGCAAGCACGGCCGCGAGCCTTCTCAACCGCGCTCCCTCGCGTCTTCCACGTTAAATCCTCTTTTTCTCATTTTCTCGCTCCTTATCGGCCGGCGGAGCACCGCCTGAGACACCTCGCGCGCGTTCCCGCCCGCGAGCGGCCAGAGATAAGCAACGCCGAGGTTTTCGAGCGTCGAGAGATGCCATACGAGCAGGATGAGGCCCGTCACGACGCCGAAGAGGCCGAGCGCGAGACCGAGCCCCGCGAGGGCGAAGCGGCTCAGGCGCATCGCGGCGGAGAGGTCCTGGTCGGGGACGGTATAGCCCGTTATGCCCGCCGCGGCGGCGACGATGACGACCGCCGGCGAGACTATCTTCGCCTCGACGGCGGCCTGCCCGACGATGAGCGCGCCGATTATGCCCATCGGGTCGCCTATGTTCTGCGGCAGGCGCAGGCTCGCCTCCTGCAAAAGCTCGAGCGCGAGCATCATGCCGAGCACCTCGACCGCCGTCGGGAACGGCACCTCGCGCCGGCTCTCGATAATGGACAGCATGAGCTTCGTCGGGAGCATCTCCTGATGGTACATCGTGACGGCGACGTAGACCGCCGGGAGCAGCAGCGAGACTGCGAGCGAGACCCAGCGCAGGAGCGTGAGCGCGGAGGCGACGATGAAATGCCCCGCGACGTCGTCCGGCACCTTGAAGAACTCCGCGAGCGTGCCGGGCAGCAGGAAGCCCAGCGGGATCCCGTCCGCGAGGACGGCCGCCCTGCCCTCGAGCAGGCCGATGCAGAGCTTGTCAGGCCGCTCGGTCGACTGCACCTGCGGAAACGGCGAGGCCGGCTTTTCCACGATGTATTCCTCCAGCGCCGAGGGCGAGGCGACCGCGTCGACGTCCATCGAGGCGACGCACGAGAGGAGCTTGCGGACCATATCCGAGTCGGTGAGTCCTTTAATATAAAGTACGGCGAGCCGCGTCCGGGACCGGCGGCCGACGGTCAGCTCGCATATCTTCAGGTCCGGATCGTGTATGCGGCGGCGTATAAGGCCCGTGTTCGTCCGCAGGACCTCCGTCAGCGCGTCGCGCGAGCCCTTGACGGCCTTTTCCGAGCGTGCCTCGCCGACGGCGCGCTTTTCCCCTCCCTTGGTCTCGAACGTCACGGCGCGCCCCTCGAGCACGACGGCGCAAAAGCCCGAGAGCACGTCGTCCACGAGCGCGTCCATGCTCTCGCGCACGTTCACGGTGCAGTCGGTCACCATGCCGGCGCTCATGAGGGAGACGGCCTCGTCCTCGTCCCGCACGCCGCCGAAGCGCTCGGCCGACGTCAGCGGGCGCAGCACGTCGCGCGATACGGCCTCGGACGATACGATCCCGTCAATGAAGCAGACGGAGGGCGTTATGAAGTTCTCCCCGCCGAGGCGCGCCCCGCGCATGACGAAGTCGGCGCAGCCCTCGAAGACGGCGCGCACGTTCTCCGCGGATATGGGTATATCGGGGCGCGGAGAGGCCGCCTGACGGCGCTTCGGGCACCGCGAAAAGAGATGATTCCGGAAATTCAACGCTGTCAACACTTCCCGGGCGTTATTTTGTCCCGATCTGACCGGAATAAACCAAAGAAAATGATTTACAAAGAGAGCGAATCGTTCTATAATTTTACATACATTTGTTTGAGCGGAGGCGTCCATGAAACCTCTCAGCGAAAAGCAGCGGCAGATACTCGCCTGCATAGAAGATTCTATAGCGACGCACGGATACCCGCCCTCCGTGCGCGAGATCTGCGCCGAGGTGCGCCTGCGCTCCCCCTCGACGGTGCAGCGGCATCTGAACATCCTCGAGGACGCCGGATATATCCGGCGCGAGAGAGGCAGCTCCCGCTCGCTGACCCTCGCGAGGCGCTTTAACGCGGGCAGGATACCCGTCCTCGGCCGCGTCGCGGCGGGGCCTCCCCTGCTGGCCGAGGAGAACGTCCTCGGCTACGTCGATTACGACGCGGAGGACCGGGAGCGATGTTTCGCGCTGCGTATAAAGGGCGACTCCATGACGGGAGCCGGCATCCTCGACGGCGACACGGTCGTCGTCCGCTCGCAGCAGACGGCGGACCCCGGCGACATCGTCATCGCCCTCATCGGGGACGAGGCGACCTGCAAGCGGCTCGGCGTCGAGGGCGGAAAGGTCCTGCTGAAGCCGGAAAACGACAAATATGAGCCGATAGACGGCGCGGACGCGGTCATTCTCGGGCGCGTCGCGGCGCTTATCAGGAATTATTGAGTGTGAAATAAATGAGCAGATTAGCAGAAACGATAAAAGCGTATAAGCAGCGCGACCCCGCCGCGCGAAGTTCCTTGGAGATCTTCCTCCTCTATCCGGGCATCGGCGCCATAATCGGGCACCGCGTCGCGCACTTTTTCTACGTGCACAAGCTGCGCTTTCTCGCCCGCTGCGTCTCGCAGTGGAGCCGGTTCTGGACCGGCATAGAGATACACCCCGGCGCGAAGATAGGCCGCAGGCTCGTCATAGACCACGGCATGGGCATCGTCATCGGCGAGACGGCCGAGATAGGCGACGACGTCCTGCTCTATCAGGGCGTGACGCTCGGCGGCACCGGCAAGGAGCACGGCAAGCGCCACCCCACTCTCGGCAACAACGTTCTCGTCGGCGCGGGCGCGAAGATACTCGGGCCCTTCAAGGTCGGCGACAACGCGCGAATAGCCTCCGGCGCGGTCGTGCTCGAGGAGATCCCCGCCAACGCGACGGCGGTCGGCGTCCCCGCGAGGATAGTCCGGCTCGCGGGCGAGAAGGTCGACTACGCCTCCGAGGTCGACCAGATACACGTCCCCGACCCGGTCACGGCGGAGCTCGCCGCCATCCGCGCGAGGCTCGAAGCTTTGGAGAATAAGGAGAATGACAGATGAAGCTTTATAACAGCGCAACGCATTCCAAGGACGAATTCGTTCCCAACGAGCCCGGCGTCGTCAGGATGTATACCTGCGGCCCGACCGTCTACCATTTCGCCCATATAGGCAACCTGCGCAGCTACATCATGGAGGACGTACTCGAAAAGTACCTGCGCTGGCGCGGGCTCGACGTGCGCCGCGTCATGAACATCACCGACGTCGGCCATCTCACGAGCGACGCCGACACCGGCGAGGACAAGATGCTCAAGGGCGCCAGGCGCGAGCACAAGACCGTACTCGAGATAGCGAGGTTCTATACCGACGCCTTCTTCGCCGACTGCGAGAAGCTCAACATCAGAAAGCCCGACACGGTCGTCCCCGCGACGAGCCGCATTGCGGACTTTATAGAGATGATCTCCGTCCTGCTCGACAAGGGCTACGCCTACGTCGCCGGCGGCAACGTCTACTTCGACACCTCCAAGCTCGACGAATACTACATCTTCAACAAGCACAACGAGGACGATCTCCTCGTCGGCGCGCGCGAGGACGTCGGGCTCGACGAGGCCAAGCGCAACAAGACGGATTTCGTGCTCTGGTTTACCAAGTCCAAGTTCGAGGACCAGGAACTAAAGTGGGAGTCCCCGTGGGGGCTCGGCTACCCCGGCTGGCACATCGAATGCAGCGCCATTTCCATGCGCGAGCTCGGCGACAGGCTCGATATCCACTGCGGCGGCATAGACAACGCTTTCCCCCACCATACCAACGAAATCGCCCAGTCCGAGGCCTATTGCGGACATAAATGGTGCAATTTCTGGTTCCACGTCCACCACCTGAACACCGAGACCGGCAAGATGAGCAAGTCCAGCGGCGAATTTCTGACCGTCTCGCTGCTCGAGGAGAAGGGCTACGACCCGCTGGTCTACCGCTTCTTCAACCTCCAGTCGCACTACCGCAAGGCGCTCACTTTCACGTGGGACGCGCTCGACAACGCGGCCGGAGCCTTCGACAAGCTCATTGCCCGCGTCGCGGCCATCCCCGCGGGCGGCGAGGCCGATCCCGCCGAGATGGAAAAGTACAAGGCCGCGTTCGACGAGGCACTCGGCAACGACCTGAACACCTCGCTCGCCGTGACGGCGCTCTACGACGTGCTCAAGGCGGACATCTCCCCCGCCTCCAAGCGCGCGCTCATCGCCGACTTCGACGCCGTCCTCGGGCTCGACCTCATTGCCAAGGCCGACGCGAAGCCCGCGGAGGCCCCCGCCGAGGCGGACGAGGAGATAGACGCCCTCGTCGCGGCTAGGACGGCGGCGCGCGCGGCGAAGAACTGGGCCGAGGCCGACCGCATCAGAGA
>JAFZAM010000141.1 GCA_017557265.1 Oscillospiraceae bacterium
GCGTCTCGAGGCTGACAGGCTCCTGAGCGATCTTGAGTATGTCGCGTATCTTCTCGACGGGCATGTTCATCTCCTCGGCGACCTCCTCGGGCGTCGGATCGTGTCCGAGCTCCTGCAGGAGCTGACGGGAGACGCGGATGACCTTGTTTATCGTCTCGACCATGTGGACGGGGATGCGTATCGTCCTCGCCTGGTCGGCTATGGATCGGGTTATCGCCTGACGTATCCACCACGTCGCGTATGTGGAAAACTTGTAGCCCTTAGTATGGTCGAATTTCTCTACTGCCTTGATAAGGCCGAGGTTGCCCTCCTGGATGAGGTCGAGAAACAGCATGCCGCGGCCGACGTAGCGCTTGGCTATGCTCACGATGAGACGGAGGTTGGCTTCCGCCATGCGGCGGCCCGCCTCCTCGTCGCCCTCGGCCATGCGCTTGGCGAGCTCTATCTCCTCCTCGGGAGTGAGCAGGGCGACCTTGCCTATCTCCTTGAGGTACATGCGGACGGGATCGTCTATGCTGAACGTCTCGGCGAGAGCGTCGGTATTGGCGATCTCCTCCTCGCTTATCTCCTCGTTTTCCTCTATCTCCTCGAGCTCGGAGATGTCGGGGACGAGCTCGTCCTCGACCATGCTCGGGAAATCGTCGTCTATGGTCTCGATACCGAGATTTTCGAGAGTCTCATAGAATCTGTCTATCTGTTCGGGCTCGAGATGCAGCTCCTCGAAGGCGTCGAGCACCTCCTTGATGGTCACGCTGCCGTTTTTCTTGCCCTTCTCGATTATCTCGCCGAGTTTCGCCTTTACGGCGTCGTTCATGGCGTTCTCCGGCGCCGGCTGTTCGGCCTTTTTCTTGGTCGCCATCTGTTTTCCTCCTTATCCCTCTCAGCTTTCGTAAGCTTTGTTTTCGAGATATTTATTTCTGGCCGCCATCAGGTCGTCCGACGCCGCGAGGCGTTGGGTCCTGATGACGTCTATGTACGTTTTAAGGGTCTTCGCTGCGTCGGCCGCCGTCTGCGGCTTCTGCGATATGCGCGTGAGCTCCTGCGCCTCCTCGGGCTTTAAAAGCGGGATGAGCGCGGAGGCGTCGACGCTTTTGAGCTGCGCGGCGCGCGTCGTTATCATCGAATACACGCTGCCGAGAAACGGCGAGGTGAATTCCTCGCTCTTGAGGTCGCATTTGGAGATGAGCGACGGGTCGAGCATCAGCAGATTCACGACGCCTTCCTCCGCCGCGGCGCTTTTGACGTCCTTATAGCGGAGATTGCGGTCGGCGGGCTGCATGGCGCTCGCGGGTCGGGAGGCCTCCTTTTCCCGCTGCCTTCTCGCGGCGGCGGCGAGCCGCTTTCTCGCGCGCTCGACCTCCGAGAGCATCGATTCGCGCGATACGCCCGCGGTCTCGGCGGCGCGTCCGGCGTATACCTCGCGCTCGACGGGACTCGCGAGCTTGGCTATGAGCTCGCCCGCTTTTTTGAGGTACTCCACTCTGCCGTCGTCGCTCTCGAGATCGGCGGAGCCGCGCAGGACGGCCAGTTCATATTCTATGTGGTTCTCGCTGACACGCATGAGCTTTTCAAACGAGGCCGCGCCGTTGAGCTTTATATAGTCGTCCGCGTCTATCTTGACCTTTTTCCCGTCCACGACTCTGTCCGGAAGATGCAGGACCTTGACGGAAAACTCGGAATTCTTGAGGATGCTTATCGCGCGGTCTGTCGCCTTTATGCCGGGGGGATCGTTGTCGTAGCAGATGATGATCTCTTTGGCGTAGCGCGAGATGAGCCGCGTCTGCTCCGTCGTGAGCGAAGTGCCCATCGTGGCGACGGCGTTGTCGATGCCCGCCTGATGGAGCGTCACGACGTCGATGTTGCCCTCGACGAGAAGTATGCTGCCGCGCTTGGTGTTCTTGGCGAAGTTTATGCCGTAAAGCGAACGGCGCTTTGAGTAGAGCATCGTCTCGGGAGAATTGAGGTACTTGGGCTCGGAGCCGTCGAGCGAACGGCCGGCAAACGCTATGACGTCGCCGCGGACGTCGATGACCGGAAACATGAGCCTGTTGCGGAACTTGTCGTAGATGCGGCCGTTCTTGCCCGTGCTGACGAGGCCTGCGTCAATGAGCTCGCGCTTTGTGTAGCCCTTTTCCGTCATGGCGCGGATGAGCGCGTCCCACGAATCCGGCGCGGCGCCGAGGCCGAAGTTTCTGACCGTGCGCGGCGTGAGCTCGCGCTTTTTCGCGTATTCCGCCGCGGCCGCGCCCTCCGGAGCGGAGAGCATGGCGTTATAAAACCTCGCGGCGTCCTTGTTGAGCTCGAGCAGTCGCTTTCTGCGCTTTGCTCCGTCGTCGTCTTGCTCCTCGGGGACGGCAAGTCCCGCTCTGTCGGCGAGAAAGCGCACGGCGTCGGGATAGCTGAGGTTCTCTATCTCCATTATGAAATTGATGACCCCGCCGCCCTTGCCGCAGCCGAAGCAGTAATAAAGCTGCTTGGACTCGGAGACGGAGAACGAGCCCGTCTTCTCGTTGTGGAAGGGGCAGAGTCCGAACATGTTCGAGCCCTTGCGGGTAAGCTGGACGTAGTTCGAGACGACGTCGACTATATTGCTGCGCTCGACGAGTTCCTCTATGAAGCTGTCGGGAAACGCCATCGTCAGCCCCCTATCTTATCTTCCACGCGGCGGGAACGTATATCTCCTCAAATTTGTCCACCGCGAATTTGTCCGTCATGCCGGAGATGTAGTCGCAGACGACGCGAACGCCGGAATACCTGTCGAGCAGGGCGCGATAGTCCTCGGGAAGTCTGTTGAGATCGGCCAGATAGTACCTGTTCAGCCCGTCGAGGATTCCGAGCACCTTCGACTCCTCGCCCTTGGCGACGGGATTGCGGTACACCATGGCGTACATGAAGTCGTGGAAGCGCTCGACCATGACGGCCATATCCTCCTCCATGCCGACTTCGCCCGTCCTCTCACCGTACTCGATGACGGCCTTGATGAGAGTATTGAGCCTCTGGCTGTACCTCTCGCCGACGGTCGCGCGGAGCTCCTCCGGGATGTCGGAATCGACGAGGATGCCGGCGCGGATGGCGTCGTCGACGTCGTGGTTTATATAGGCGAGCTTATCGGCGAGTCTGACGACCCTGCCCTCAAGGGTGCAGGCCGTCCCGTCTCCGACGTGGTTGACTATGCCGTCGCGCACCTCGAAAGTGAGGTTCAGACCGCGGCCGTTCTTTTCAAGCACGTCCACGACGCGAAGGCTCTGCTCGTTATGCTGAAAGCCCTCCGGGCACAGCTGGGCGAGCGCTCTCTCGCCCGCGTGGCCGAACGGCGTGTGACCGAGGTCGTGCCCCCATGCGACGGCCTCCGTCAGGTCCTCGTTTAATCCGAGCGCGCGCGATATCGTCCTCGCGATGCGCACGACCTCGATGGTGTGCGTCATGCGTGTCCTGTAATGGTCGCCCTCCGGCTGCAGGAACACCTGCGTCTTGTGCTTGAGGCGGCGGAAGGATTTTGAATGGACTATGCGGTCTATATCCCGCTGAAAGCAGGTCCTTATCTCGCAGGGCTCCTCCTCGACCATGCGGCCGCGCGAATCTGCGGAAAGCATGGCGCCGGGCATGCAGAGGATCCTCTCAGCCTCTTCGCGTCTCTCTCTCGGGGTCGACATTTCGCCCGCCTCCTTTTCTTCTCAAAGCGACTTATTTCTCTTTACGACTATATAATACGATTTTTTTGTCAAAAACCCTTTATTTTTATCGCCGCAGTCCCAAAATGTTTTTTCAAATGCCCGAAAAGCCGCGATTAAGTATAGACAATATTAGAGTTATATAGTATTATTTAGTATTATAAGTAATGCATTCAGTTAAAAAACCACCATCTGTTGTATCTTCGATTTTTGGAGGTCGAAATGAAAAAAGCAGCGGTAATAATGGGCTCGGACAGCGACGCTCCCGTCGTATCCGCCGCCGTCGACAGGCTCAAGTCCTTCGGGATACCCGTCGAGGTCAGGATAATCTCCGCCCACAGGACGCCAGGCGTCGCCTCGGAATTCGCTTCCGCGGCGGCAGAAAGTGGCTTCGGCGTGATAATAGCCGCCGCGGGCAAGGCGGCGCATCTTGCGGGCTTCATTGCGGCGCACACGACGCTCCCCGTCATCGGCCTCCCGATGAAGTCCTCCTTCATGGACGGGCTCGACAGTCTTCTCTCCGTCGTGCAGATGCCCACGGGCGTCCCCGTCGCGACGGTCGGCGTCGGAGCGGCCGAGAACGCGGGCATTCTCGCCGCGCAGATACTCGCTCTCTCGGACGACGCCCTCGCCGCGAAGCTCGCGGAGTTCAAGGCGGACATGACGCGCAAGGTCATGGAAAAGGACGAGGCTTTCGGCGGAAAGCTCGACTGAGATCATTTCTAATCGACAGGAGTCATCACTATGGGCGGTTTCTTCGGCGTCACCTCAAAGCGCGACGCTGTCATCGACGTATTTTTCGGCACAGACTACCATTCCCACCTCGGCACGCGCCGCGGCGGCATGGCCGCGTGGGAACCCGAGATAGGGCTCCAGCGCGAGATACACAACATCTCCAACTCCCCGTTCCGCACCAAGTTCGAGGGCATAACCGACGAGATGCGCGGATGCGCCTGCATAGGCTGCATCAGCGACACCGACCCGCAGCCCCTGCTCATCCGCTCCGCGCAGGGAACTTACGCGATATGCGTGACGGGCAAGATAAACAACGCCGACGAGCTGGCTGAAAAGCACCTCGCGGGCGGCGGACATTTCAACGCCATGACCGGCGGCAAGGTCAACAGCACCGAGCTCGCCGCGGCCATGATAGACAAGAAGCCCACCATCGCCGAGGGCATCCGATTCGCTCAGGAGCAGATCGACGGGTCGCTGACGATACTCATTCTCCGCGAGGGCGGCGAGCTCGTCGTGGCAAGGGATCGGCTCGGGCGGCTCCCCGTCCTTCTCGGGAAGAACGACGAAGGACGCTGCGTCACCTTCGAGTCCTTCGTCTTCCCCAAGCTCGGATATACGATGGATTACGAGCTCGGGCCGGGCGAGATAGTGAGCCTCACGCCCGACGGCATGACGCAGCTCGCCCCTCCGGGCGACAAGAAGCGCATCTGCGCCTTCCTCTGGACCTATTTCGGCTATCCGAACTCCACTTACGAGGGCGTGAACGTTGAGGTCATGCGCTACAGAAACGGCGCCTCCATGGCCTTCGCCGACAGAGCCGCCGGCGTCGCGCAGGACATCGACTTCGTCTCCGGAGTGCCCGATTCCGGCACGCCCCACGCCATAGGCTACGCAAACGCAAGCGGCATTCATTTCGCGAGGCCGTTTATAAAATACACGCCGACCTGGCCGCGCAGCTTCATGCCGACCAATCAGGCCGAGCGCAACAGAGTCGCCAAGATGAAGCAGATCCCCGTCCACGAGCTCATTGAGGGGCGCAAGCTCCTCTTCGTCAACGACAGCATAGTCCGCGGGACGCAGCTTCGCGAGACGGTCGACTTCCTCTATGAAAACGGAGCGGACGAGGTCCACATGCGTTCGGCATGCCCGCCGATCATGTATTCGTGCAAATATCTCAACTTCTCCGAGAGCAAGTCCGAGATGGAGTTCATCGCCCGCCAGACTGCGGCCGAGCTCGAGGGCGACAAGAGCCTCGAGCACCTTGACGAATAC
>JAFZAM010000142.1 GCA_017557265.1 Oscillospiraceae bacterium
GACCTTGAGTATCTCGTAGAGCCCGCCGGACTTGTCGTCCATGCGGACGGCGATGACGTCCGTTATGCGGACGGCGGTCTTCTCCGAGAGCGCCTTCTCGGCGGCCTCGAGATCGGAGGTGATGAGCCGCATGATGCCGAAGTTGAGCGTGTCGGCGAGGCTCAGCGCGCTGAGGTTGACGCCCGCGGCGGAGACGATGCCTATCGCCTCGGCGAGCTTGCCGGGCTTGTTTTCAAGATAAACGGATAGTTGCTTGACGGCCATTTTACTTGCCTCCCTTGTCGACGAGATTTCGTTTGTCCACGACCCTGACGGCCTTGCCCTCGCTGCGGGCTATCGTCATCGGCGGGACGAGGTGCATCCTCGGCCCTATGCCGAGCATCTGGCGCATCGCTCCGGCTAGCTGCAGCTCCTTGGCCTGCACGTCGGAGACCTTGTCGGAGAACATCTCCTTGGAGAGCTCGACGTAGACGTCGAGCGTGTCGGAATTGTTCTTCCTGTCGACCTCGATGAGGTAGTTCGGGGCGTAGCCCTCGTTTAGCAGGACGGTCTCTATCTGGCTCGGGAAGACGTTGACGCCGCGGATTATGAGCATGTCGTCGCTCCTGCCTCTGGGCTTGCACATGCGGACGTGGGTCCTGCCGCAGGAGCACTTCTCGCGCGTCAGGACGCATATGTCGCGCGTCCTGTACCGCAGGAGCGGGAAGGCCTCTTTATCCAGCGACGTGAAGACCAGCTCGCCCTGCTCACCCTCGGGGAGCGTTTCGCCCGTGTCGGGGTCTATTATCTCGGCGTAGAAGTGGTCCTCGCAGATGTGCATGCCGTTTTGCTCTTCGCACTCGAAGGCGACGCCCGGGCCGCTTATCTCGGTCAGGCCGTAGATGTCGTAGGCCTTGATGCCGAGGCTCTTTTCAATGCCGCGGCGCATCTCCTCGGTCCAGGGCTCGGCGCCGAAAATGCCGGCCTTGAGCTTATTGTCCTCCGGCTTGTAGCCCTTCTCGGCGAGCGACTCGCCGATGAAGGCGGCGTAGGAGGGGGTGCAGCAGAGGATGGTCGCGTTGAGGTCCATCATGAACTGTATCTGGCGCTCGGTGTTGCCGGAGCTCATCGGGAGCGTCAGGCAGCCGACCTTGTGCGAGCCGCCGTGGAGACCGGCGCCGCCGGTGAAGAGGCCGTAGCCGTAGCAGACCTGAACGACGTCCTCGTTCGTGCCGCCCGCCGCGACTATCGCTCTCGCGCAGCACTCCTCCCAGAGGTCTATGTCGTGCTGCGTATAGAAGGCGACGACGCGCTTGCCGGTCGTGCCGGAGGTGGACTGGATGCGGACGCAGTCCTTGAGGTCCGTGCCGAGCAGCCCGTAGGGATAGGCGTCGCGGAGGTCGGCCTTGCTGAGGAACGGGAGCTTCTTGATGTCGTCGACGGTTTTTATGTCGTCGGGGGAGACGCCCTTGTCGTCCATCAGCTTCTTATAGTAGGGTACGTTGTCGTAAACGCGGCGGACCTGCCTGACGAGCTTCTCGTTCTGTATGGCGAGTATCTGCTCGCGGGAGGCGGTCTCTATATCTTTCTGGTAATAACCGCTCATTTATAAATTCTCCTTTATTTTCCGAGGTTGGCCGTGATCTCGACGGTCTTGTTCTCTTTGTAGCAGGCGAACTTATCCTCGACGTCCGCCGGCCTCGAGCCGCGCGTGAGCGCGCTCACTATCGGGACTATGACGAGCCCGCCGACCATGGCGAACACGCCGGAGTAGATGGAGTTTTTGAATACGAAGGCGAGGAAGGGGACGCCGGCGACGGAGAAGGCTCCGAGCGAGACGAGCAGCTGCACCGTCTCGAGCCCGACGCCGAAGATGAACGATGCGGCGACGGCGGCCTTGGTGACGTTCTTGCTGTAGAGCCCGTAGAGGAAGGGCGCGAGGAACGCGCCGGCGAGAGCGCCCCAGGAAATGCCCATCATCTGGGCGATGAAGATGGTCTTCTGTCTGACCTGAAGTATGGCGATGGCGGCGGAGATGATGATGAAGACGGCTATCAGGACTCTTATGAGGCCCATCTTGCCCTTCTCGGTCATGCTCTTTTTGCGGAGCGGCTCTATAAAATCGAGGGTCACGGTCGAGGAGCTCGTCAGCACCAGCGACGACAGAGTCGACATGGAGGCCGAGAGGACGAGCACGACGACGACGCCTATGATTATGGCGGGGAGGGTGGAGAGCATCTGCGGGATTATGGCGTCGAAGCCGTCTTTCGCGACGTCGACGTTATAGAGCCTGCCGAAGCCGCCGAGGAAGTAGCAGCCGCCGGCGACGATTATCGCGAAGAAGGTCGATATGACGGTGCCCTTTTTGATGTTGCCCTCGTTCTTGATGGCGTAGAACTTGCCGACCATCTGCGGCAGGCCCCACGTCCCGAGCGAGGTCAGTATTACGACGAAGAGCAGGAAAAGCGGCTGCGGGCCGAGGAAGGAGGCGTACTCCCAGCCCCCGTTGGAGCCGGTCGCGAGCGTGGATATCGCCGTCATGAGCCCGCCGTTGTCGCGGAGCACCGCGCCTATGACGGCCGCGATGCCGACCAGCATTATTATGCCCTGGATGAAATCGTTGAGCGCGGTCGCCATGTAGCCGCCGAGGATGACGTATACGCCCGTGAGGACGGCCATGACTATGACGCAGACAGCGTAATCGACGCCGGGGAAAGCCGTGTAGAAGAGCCTCGAGAGGCCGTTATAGAGGGAGGCGGTATAGGGGATGAGGAAAATGAAGGTTATGGCGGAGGCCGCGATCTTCAGCCCCCGCGAGTTAAATCGCGTTCCGAAGAAGTCGGGCATCGTGCGCGCTCCGAGGTGCTGGGTCATGATCCTCGTGCGCCTGCCGAGGATTATCCAGGCGAGCAGCGAGCCGATGAAGGCGTTTCCGAGGCCTATCCACGTCGAGGCGACGCCGAAGGCCCAGCCGAACTGACCCGCGTAGCCGACGAAGATGACGGCGGAGAAGTAGGACGTGCCGAAGGCGAAGGCGCTCAGCCAGGGTCCCACGTTCCGCGAGCCGAGGACGAAGCCGGTCACGTCGGCCGCGTGCTTTCTCGAGCGTATGCCTATGATCATCATGACCGCGAAGAAGACGACGATCAGGACGCCCGAGATGATGGATGTAGTGTTCATGTGAGTTTACCGTTCCCTCTTAAAAACTTGAATAATAAAAAACTATGCGGTACAGATCGATCTGCACCGCATAGTGTCTTTTCTCAAAACAGCGCAACAAATCGACCTTACTACCTACATAGTAAAGTAAAACCAGAACCAGTAGCGATTTGCGGCCGTGCGGATTTTCATGTCTTTCTCCCGTGGACGCGGCTGGGGATTAACAAACGCCGCGATCCGTGATATATTTTACTTGTGCCGTAGTATAGCACCGCTATTTTCTCTTGTCAACTATTTTTTTACATTATCATCGAAATAAAGCGCGGGGCGGATTCCGTGCCCCGCGGGGAGCGAAAATGCGCGCAAAACAGATGACGGCCGTCGCGCTCGGCGCCGTCCTTATAATAATATGCTCGTGGCTGACGGTGCCGTTCGCGGTGCCGTTTACGATGCAGACCTTCGCGGTCTTTACGGTCCTCATCCTGCTCGGCGGGAAGCTCGGGACGGCGTCCATAGGCCTATTCGTCCTCATGGGGCTCGTCGGACTGCCCGTCTTCTCCGGCTTCAAGGGCGGCGTCGGCGTCCTGCTCGGGCCGACGGGCGGGTACATCGTCGGCTTTCTCTTCGCGGGGCTCCTCTATATGCTGCTCGAGCCCGCCGCGGACAAAAACAAGTGGATAAAGGCCGCCGTCCTCGCGGGCGGTCTCGCGCTGTGCTACGCCGTGGGGACGATATGGTTCCTCGTCGTCGCCCGCCGCGGCGGGACGGACTACGGCACCGGACAGGTCATAGCGATATGCGTCCTGCCCTATATCCTGCCCGACCTCGCGAAGCTCTGGCTCGCCACGTTCGTCGGCGGCAGGCTCAAGGGCAAAATAAAGCTTCCCTGAACGGAGGGCGCGGAATGAAGACAGAAAAAGGTCTCGCGCCCGTCGCGGGCTCAAGAATGCGTTTCGTCGCCTTCGGGCGCGGGGAGAAGCCTCTCGTGCTGATCCCCGGCCTTCTGGACGGGCTCTCCACGGTCGATACGAAGGCGCGCTCGCTCGCGCGGGAGCACGCGGCCCTCGCGCGCGGCTATAAGGTATATATATTCAGCCGCAGGGACGGCCTGCCGCGGGGCTTCACCATCCGGGACATGGCCGCCGATCAGGCGGAGGCC
>JAFZAM010000013.1 GCA_017557265.1 Oscillospiraceae bacterium
CCGCGCCGCCGGCGATAACGCCGGTGCCTTCGGGGGCGGGCTTGAGCAGAACGCGGCCGGCGCCGAACTCGCCGATCACCTCGTGGGGGATCGTCGTGCCCTGCAGGGTCACGGTGGTGATGTTCTTCTTGGCGTCCTCGAGACCCTTGCGGATGGCCTCGGAGACCTCGCTCGCCTTGCCCATGCCGTAGCCGACGCGGCCTTTGCCGTCGCCGACGACGCACAGAGCGGAGAACTTGGCCACGCGGCCGCCCTTGACGGTCTTGCTGACGCGGTTGAGGGAAACGACCTTCTCGACGAACTCGGACGGAGCCTCGTCTCTGTTGCGACGGTCTCTTCTGTCATTGTTGTAAGCCATGATTCGTAATCCCCCTTCCTCAGAACTTCAGGCCGCCCTCGCGGGCGCCCTCTGCGAGAGCCTTGACACGGCCGTGGTAGATATAGCCGCCGCGGTCGAACACGACTTCCTCGATGCCGGCCTTGAGCGCGCGCTCGGCGACGGTCTGGCCGATCTTCTTGGCAGCGTCGCAGTTGCCGCCGCCCTCAAAGCCCTTCTCGACGGAGGAGGCGGAGACGAGGGTCTTGCCTGCCGCGTCGTCGATGATCTGGGCATAGATGTTGCTTTCGCTGCGGAACACGCACAGGCGCGGTCTCTCGGCGGTGCCGGAGATCTTGCCGCGGACGCGGTTGTGGCGCTTGATGCGCTGTCCTCTGGTATCAGGTCTGTTAATCATTCAGGCACACCTCCGTTTACTTGGCGCCGGTCTTGCCTTCTTTGCGGCGGATCGTCTCGTAGTCGTACTTGATGCCCTTGCCCTTGTAAGGCTCGGGAGGTCTCTTACCACGGACTTCTGCGGCAAACTGGCCGACCTTCTGCTTGTCCACGCCCTTGATGACGACGTGGTTGGCGTCGGGGACATCGATCTTGATATCCTCGGTCTCGGGGATGACGATCTGGTGCGAATAGCCCAGGTTCATGACCAGGTTGGTGCCTTCCTTCGCGGCACGGTAGCCGACGCCGTTGATCTCGAGCTTCTTCTCGAAGCCCTGGGTCACGCCGACGACCATGTTGTGGATCAGGCTGCGGGTGAGACCGTGGAGAGAGCGATTCTCCTTGCTGTCGTCGGGACGCTTGACGTGGAGGACGCCCGCGTCGTCGCGCTCGACCTTCATGTTGGCCGGAACGGACTGGGTGATGACGCCCTTGGGGCCTTTCACGGTGATGACGTTGTTCTCGCCGACGGTGACTTCGACACCGGCGGGGACGGTGATGGGTTCTCTTCCGATTCTGGACATTTCCTGCTCCTCCTTACCAAACGAACGCAAGGACCTCGCCGCCGACATTCTCTTTGCGAGCCTGTTTGTCGGTCATGACGCCCTTGGACGTGGAGATGATGGCGATGCCCAGTCCCTTGAGCACGCGGGGCAGCTCGTCGGCGCCGGCGTAAACGCGCAGGCCGGGCTTGCTGACGCGGCGGAGGCCGGAGATGGCCTTTTCCTTACCGGGGAGATACTTGAGGGTGATACGGATAACACCCTGGGTGCCGTCGTCGATCACCTGGTAGTTCTTGATGTAGCCCTCGTTGAGAAGGATCTCGGCGATGGACTTCTTCATCTTGGACGCGGGGATGTCGACGGTCTCATGCTTCGCGCTGCCGGCGTTGCGGATGCGGGTGAGCATGTCTGCAATGGGGTCGGTGATCTGCATGGTTTATTTATCCTCCTAATGTAGAGTTACCGCTCATCTAAGCGGTCCGTAGCAATGAGGTTCTGTTTCAATGCTTGATTGACAACAGCCTTTCAATGCCCGCTTTCCCCTTTCGGGGCTTTTCTTTTGTCGGAGGGGAAGGGTCTCTCCCCCTCCGGTCAAAACTGTGTGTTTGCGCTGTCTCATAACAGCGCTTCCCTGTGGCGGCGCTTCTGCGCTGATTTTTCGTTAGACGAGGCGGCAAGGCGACGCTGTATCGTTTATACTGCGAGCCGCAGCCAACGAAGTATAACGGAAAATCAGAAAGAAGCCTTCCTGACGCCGGGGATTTCGCCCTTGTAGGCCAGCTCGCGGAAGCAGATACGGCAAATACCGTAGTTCCGCAGATAGGCGTGGGGGCGGCCGCAGATCTTGCAGCGGTTGTACTTGCGGGTGGAGAACTTAGCAGGAGCCTGCTGCTTGAGAATCATTGCTTTCTTAGCCATTTCTTAACTCCTCCTCAGTTCATGAACGGGGCGCCCATGAGCCTGAGCAGCTCACGCGCTTCCTCGTCGGTCTTCGCGGTCGTGGTGATCGCGATGTTCATGCCGCGCAGCTTCTCGATCTTGTCGTACTCGATCTCCGGGAAGATGATCTGCTCGCGCAGGCCCAGGCTGTAGTTGCCGCGGCCGTCGAAGGCGTCGGCGCTGATGCCGCGAAAGTCGCGGACACGGGGCAGCGCCACGTTGAACAGACGGTCGAGGAACTCCCACATGCGGTCCTGACGCAGGGTGACCTTGACGCCGACCTTCATGCCCTCGCGGAGCTTGAAGTTGGCGACGGACTTGCGCGCCACGGTGGCGACGGCGTGCTGGCCGGTGATCGCGGAGATGTCCTTGATGACGGCCTCGAGCGCCTTAGCGTTGTCCTTGCAGTCGCCGCAGCCGACGGAGACGACGATCTTCTCGATCTTCGGGATCTGCATGACGGACTTGTACTGGAATTTCTCCATAAGAGCAGGAGCAACTTCCTCAACGTACTTTTTCTTCATTCTTGTCATCGGTCGTTATCTCCTTTCTCTCAGATTTCGGCGCCGCACTTCTTGCAGACGCGGATCTTCTTGTCGCCGTCCATCTTGTAGCCGACGCGCACGCCCTTGCCGCACTTGGGGCAGACGAGCTGAACCTTGCTGACGTAGATGGGCGTCTCGACCTTGATGATGCCGCCTTCCTCGCCCTGCTTGCGGGGCTTCTGGTGCTTGGTGGCGACGTTCACACCCTCAACGACCACTTTCAGGCCCTTGGGGTCGGCAATCAGGACCTTGCCCTGCTTGCCCTTGTCCTTGCCGGACAGAACGATGACTTTATCGTCTTTCTTGATCTTCATTCTTCAGATCCTCCCTTAAATCACTTCGGGAGCGAGCGACAGGATCTTCATGTATTCCTTGTCGCGCAGCTCGCGGGCGACGGGTCCAAAGATACGGGTGCCGCGGGGGTTCTTATCGCCGGTGTTGATGAGGACCGCCGCGTTCTCGTCGAAGCGGACGTAGGTGCCGTCGGCGCGGCGGACGGGCTTGACCGTGCGAACGACGACCGCCTTGACGACGTCGCCCTTCTTCACGCTGCCGCCGGGGGCCGCTTTGCGGACGGAGCACACGATAACGTCACCGATGCTCGCGTACTTGCGCTTGGAGCCGCCGAGCACGCGGATGCATTTGAGTTCCTTGGCGCCGGTATTGTCGGCGACCTTCAGAAATGTTTCCTGCTGAATCATTTCGGCGCCTCCTTACTTAGCCTTCTCAACGATCTCGACCACGCGCCAGCGCTTGTCGTGGGACAGGGGGCGGGTCTCCATCACGCGGACGATGTCGCCCACGCCGCACTCGTTGTTCTCGTCGTGCGCCTTCAGGCGGTAGGTACGTCCGATGATCTTTTTGTAGGTCTTGTGGGCGACACGGTCGGAAACGGTGACGACCACGGTCTTGTCCATCTTGTCCGAAACGACCTTGCCTACGCGGACTTTCCGGGAAGTAGTTCTTTCTTCACTCATTTTTCCTTACCTCCTCAGTTCTGCTTCTCGCGCAGTACGGTCTTGACACGCGCGATGTCGCGGCGTACGGCAGAGATCCTGGTGGGATTGTCAAGATGATTGGTGGCGTGCTGCATGCGGAGCATGAACAGATCCTTCTTCAGCTCGACGAGCTTGCTCTCGAGCTCGGCGACGGACAGGGAGCGGATTTCATTAGCCTTCATCTTCTTCACCACCGTTCTCGGTCTCGGTGCCCTTGGCAATGATCTTGCACTTGATGGGCAGTTTGTGGGTGGCCAGACGCAGAGCCTCGCGGGCGGTCTCCTCGGGGACGCCGGCGATCTCAAACATCACACGGCCGGGCTTGACGACGGCGACCCAGTACTCGGGCGCGCCCTTGCCGGAGCCCATACGGGTCTCGGCCGGCTTTGCGGTGACGGGCTTGTCGGGGAAGATCTTGATCCAGACCTGACCGCCGCGCTTGGTGTAGCGCGTCATGGCGATACGGGCCGCCTCGATCTGGTTGGAGGTGATCCAGCCGGGCTCCTGCGCCTGAAGGCCGAACTCACCGTAGGTGACGACGTTGCCGCGGGTGGCTTTGCCCTTCATGCGGCCGCGCTGCACTCTGCGGTATTTGACTCTCTTAGGCATTAAC
>JAFZAM010000143.1 GCA_017557265.1 Oscillospiraceae bacterium
CAGACCTCCGAAAAAGACGACGGCCGCGGCGGCGAGCAGCGCCCCGCAGCCTATACGGACCTTCCCTATCCTCAAACCGCCGGGCAAAACACAGCGAGGACGACGTCTGCCCCCGCCCGCCCGCTCAAGGCTCCGCCGAGCGTCTCGGCCATCTCGCGCAGGTCGACGCTCTCATAGAGCACGGGGGCGAGCGTCTCCGCGGCCCTTCGCGTCCATTCGGGCTTTAACAGCCTCAGCCCGAGAGCCGCGGCGAGTATCGCGGCGCAGATGACGAGCCTCGTCCCCGCGTGTCTGAAAAGCTCCATGGTATCACCTCCGGGTTTATCTTTATTGATTTTATTTTTTGAAATGCTATAATATGCGCATAAGACTTGCTCCGCAAGCCTTTTGCGGCTCCGCCGCCGCTCGCTCTGCTCGCTCTGCGCTATTGACGGCTTCGCAAAAATGCCCTTGCGAGCAAGCATTTTTGCTCATGGTAGAATATCTTTTAAATCGTTATTATTTCGGAAAGGAGGGATCGTATGTCGGATTACAGAAAGGACGCCTCGCCGCTCGTGCGCGACTTTCTGACCTATCACGAGGTCATCAAGAGCCACTCGCAGAAGACCGTCGACGAATACTATCTCGACCTGCGGACCTTCTTCCGCTTTTTGAAGATACAGCGCGGCGCCGTCGACGAGAGCGTGCCCTTCGACGAGATACCCGTCAACGACGTCGACCTCCCCTTCGTCGCGGCGGTCACGCGCGCGGAGGTCTACGATTTCCTCGCCTTTCTCTCGCGCGACAGGGTCAAGAACGAGCGCGCGAACCTCCCCGAATACGGCCTCTCGGCCGCCTCCCGCGCGCGTAAGATAGCGACGCTCCGCTCGTTTTACAAATACCTGACAGTCAAATCCGGCCTGATGGAGGAAAACCCGCTCGAGCAGCTCGACTCGCCGAAGCTCCGCAGGACGCTGCCGAAGTACCTGACCGTCGAGGAGAGCAGACAGCTCCTCTCCTCCGTCGGCGGGCGGCACGAAAAGCGCGATTTCTGCATACTGATGCTGTTTCTGACGTGCGGACTGCGTATCTCCGAGCTCGTCGGGCTCGACCTCGGCGACGTGCACGAGGATCATCTGCGCATACTCGGCAAGGGCGGCAAGGAGCGCGTGACGTATCTCAACGCCGCGGCCGCCGACGCGATAAACGACTATCTCGCGCTCCGCGTCCGCGAGGCCGAGCGCAAGGACGTCACGACGCGCGCGCTCTTTCTCAGCTCGCGCGGGGACAGGATATCCCGCTCGACCGTCCACGCGCTCGTCAAGAAGCACCTGCTCGAGGCGGGGCTCGACGCGGACGGCTTCAGCGCGCACAAGCTCCGCCACACCGCCGCGACGATGCTCCTCGGCAAGGGCGTCGACCTCAAGACGCTGCAGGAGCTGCTCGGGCACGAGCACCTCGGCACGACGGAGATATACACGCACATAGAGAACACCGACCTCAAGATAGCCGCGGACGCGAGCCCGCTCGCCGGCTTCAAGCCGAAAAACTGACTCCCCGGAGGGCCAAATGGTCTTTTCAAGCCTGCTTTTCATGTTCATATATCTGCCCGTCGTGCTGGCTGTGTACTACCTCGTCCCGTCCAAGTGGCGGAACGTCTGGCTGTTCATAGTCAATCTCGTCTTCTACGGCTGGGGAGAGCCCGTCTATATCGTGCTGATGCTCTTCTCGATAACCGTGAACTACGCGGCGGGCCTGCTGATAGCGCGCCTTAAAGGCGACGGGAGCAAGGCAAAGCGCGTCCTCGTGGCCTGCGTGGTCATAAACCTCGCGCTGCTCGTTTTCTTCAAATACTTCGACTTCATCGCGGAAAACCTCTCCTTCATCCCGTTCATTCACCCGCTCGGGCTGACGCTCCCCATCGGCATCTCGTTCTATACGTTCCAGACCATGAGCTACCCCATAGACGTCTACCGCGGCGACGCGGACGTGCAGAAAAACTACGTCCGCTTCGGGACGTTCGTCGCCCTCTTCCCGCAGCTCATAGCGGGCCCCATCGTCCGCTACAAGGACGTCGCAAACCAGCTCGCCTTCCGCGCCAACGACCGCGAGCAGTTTGCCTCCGGCGTACGCCGCTTCATCGTCGGCCTCGGCAAGAAGGTCCTGCTGGCGAACAATATCGGCATGCTCTGGGACGTCTACAAGTCCATGCCCGCGGGCGAGCTCACCGTCGCGGGCGCTTGGCTCGGCATCATAGCGTTCTCCCTGCAGATATACTTCGACTTTTCCGGCTACAGCGACATGGCCATAGGCCTCGGGCGCATGCTCGGCTTCGAATTCCTCGAAAACTTCAACTACCCCTACATCTCCAAGAGCATCACCGAGTTCTGGCGGCGCTGGCACATCAGCCTCTCGACGTGGTTTCGCGACTACGTATACATCCCGCTCGGCGGCAACCGCAAGGGCCTCGCGCGGCAGCTTCTGAACATTCTCGTCGTCTGGGCGCTGACCGGCTTCTGGCACGGCGCGAGCTGGAATTTCCTGCTCTGGGGGCTCTACTACGCGATATGGCTGACGATAGAGAAGCTCTTCCTGCTCAAGCTGCTGGACAAGTCCAAAGTTATCTCGCACATTTACGCGCTCGTCGTCGTCATAGTCGGCTGGGCGCTCTTCGCCATCGACGATTTCGGCGACTGCGTGCGCTACGTCGGGACGATGTTCGGCGCGGGCGCGGCGGGCTTCGCGGGCTCCGACGTGCTCTACTACCTGCGCAGCTACGGGCCCTCGCTCGTCGTCATGATATTCGCCTGCACGCCGCTCGGCGCGCTCGCGATGAAAAAGCTGCCGAAAAAGGCGGCGGCGGTCGCCGTCCCCGTGCTCATACTCATCGTGCTCGTCATCTCGACGGCGTACCTCGTCGACGGAACGTACAATCCGTTCCTCTACTTCAGATTTTAGAAAGGAGGCCGCGGCATGAAAAAAGGCGCTCCGCTCGCGCAGATACTCGTCTTCGTGATATTCATCGCGGCCTTCGCCGTGCTGAACCTCGTCACCCCCGCGCGGACCTTCTCCGAGCAGGAGAACCGCTACCTCGCGCAGGCGCCGAAGTTCTCCTTCTCGGCGCTCTTCGACGGGAGCTTCACGGAGTCCTTTGAAAAATACGTCACGGATCAGTTCTTCGGGCGCGACCTCTGGGTCGCGGGCAAGGCCCGCGCCGAGAAGGCCGCCGGCAAGACGGAGAACAACAACGTCTTCTTCTGCGCGGACGACACGCTCGTCGAGCGCTTCACCGAGCCCGACCCCGCGCAGCTTACCGCCAACATAGACGCGATAAACGCACTCGTATCGAACTCGGACGCGGACGTTTACCTCGCGCTCATCCCCGGCGCGGCGGCGATATGGAGCGACAGGCTCCCCGCGAACGCCGACTGCGCCGACCAGCTCGCCGTCATCGACGAGGTGTATTCCCGCGTCGACGCGGAGACGATAGACCTCGCCTCCGCGCTGCAGTCGGCGGCGGACGAATATATCTACTACCGCACCGACCACCACTGGACAAGCCTCGGCGCGTGTTATGCCTCCGGGCGCATACTCGCGGCCTTCGGCTCGCAGGCCAAGACGCCGCAGGCCTACGACCCCGAGACGGTCACGACCGAGTTTTACGGCACGGCGTGGAGCTCCTCCGGCGCGACGTGGGTCCCGCCCGACAGCATCGATATCTACGTCCCGCAGGGGGACGCCGTCGTCAAGAACTACCCGCACGGGACCGAGGAGGACGGCACGCTCTACGACTTCTCCCGCCTTGAGACGAAGGACAAATACTCCATGTTCTGCGGCGGCAACACCCCGCGCCTGCGCGTCGAGACGGGCAACGAGGGCCCGCACCTGCTCGTCCTGCGCGACAGCTACTTTGACAGCGAGCTTCCCTTCCTGCTCGGGAGCTTCTCGGAGATAGACGTCCTCGATCTGCGGTATTTCAGGACGAGCGTCGCGGACTTCATCCGCGAGAACGATATAGACGCCGTCCTCGTCATTTACAGCGTCTCGAACTTCTCGACCGACACCTCCGTCTTCCTCGCGGGACGATAAAAAGAGCATAAAACGCCGCCCCGTCCTGATTGGACGGGGCGGCTTGCATTTGTTTGACTCAGTTTATCATGCCGTTGATGACGGCGCGGAGACGGGGCTGGACGTAATGCTCGTCGCTCATCATCTCCTGCTGCATGAAGACGACCGCGAGGCGCTCGCCCGGGTCGGCCTCCATCCACGTGCCCGCGGCGCCGCACCAGCCGAACTCGCCGGGGGTGCCGTTGCAGAGGCCCGCGCCGGTGTCCATCATGGTACGCACGCCGTAGCCGTAGCCGTAGCCGAGGAGGGTCGGGGACGTGAATTCCTTTTTCATCGACTCCGTGAGGAGGTTCGTCCTCATCATGTCTATCGTCTTGCGGCCGACGATGCGCACGCCCTCGAGCTCGCCGCCGTTAGTCAGCATGCGGGTAAAGCGCTGATAGTCGCGCAGGGTCGAGATGAGGCCCGTCGACGCGCTCTCATACTTGCAGTCGGGCCTGTGGCCGGCGTCCAGCGGGTCGCCGATGACCTCGGTGCAGTGGGATATGACGCCGGTCTTCCTGTCGCGCTTTATGCAGTCGGCCATGCGCTCCTGCCAGCCCTCGCGGAAGCGGTACCACGTCTCGTTCATGCCGAGCGGATCGAAGATGTTCTTCTTCATGAAGTCGCCGAGGCCCATGCCGCTCGTCGCCTCGACCACGCCCGCCATGATGTCGAGCCCGTAGCCGTACTGCCAGCGGTCGCCCGGCTCGAAGAGCATCGGGATCATCGGCAGAGTGCGTATCTCGGTCAGGTGGTCGTAATTGGCCTGGAACTTGCTCCCGCCGAGCTTTTTCTGCATCTCCTGCATGCCGAGATCGGTCGGGCTGCCGTCGTGGGCGTAGAAGCCGACGTTCATATTGAAAAGATGGCGCATGAGCATGGGCTTCTTCGAGTCCTCGACCGTCCACGTCCCGTCCGGCTGCTTGACGCTGACCTTGAGGTTCTTGTATTCGGGCAGGTACTCGGATACGGGGTCGTCCATGAGGAACACGCCGCGCTCGTACTGGATGAGGCCGCACAGCGCCGAGACGGGCTTCGTCATGGAGTACATGCGAAAGAGCGTGTCGAAGGTCATGGGCTTCGTGCGGGCGAAGTCTTGATAGC
>JAFZAM010000144.1 GCA_017557265.1 Oscillospiraceae bacterium
CGCCGCGAGGGCGACGTAGCCGACGAGATAACGGAGGCGCTCGCCGCCGTCTCCTCCGAGCCTGAAAAGCTCGCGGCAAAGTGCGACTACGCCTCGTGCGTCTTCGCCAAAAAGCCCGGCGACGGCAGCGCGCGCGAGCAGGCCGCCTCCTGCCAGAAGGTCCTCGGCGGCGGGGCGAACATCTGCTATGAGTACGCGACCAAGCGCTACCGCAGCAACCTCATAAACTGGGGCGTCGTGCCCTTCACGGCGAAGAATCTGCCGGAGCTGCGCGACGGCGACGCCGTCTACGTCCCGGATATACGCGGGGTCGTTGATTCCGCGCCGTGTCAGGTGAAGGCGTTCCTCATCCGCGGCGGCAAGGCCGAGCCTCTCGCCCTGCGGCTCGACGCGCTGACGGAAAACGAGAAAGAGATACTGCTTGACGGCTGCCTCATCAACTGGTACGGCCGCGGGAGGAAATAACGTGGAAAAGATAAAAATGAACGTCCCCGTCGTCGAGATGGACGGGGACGAGATGACGCGGGTCATCTGGCAGTGGATAAAGGACGAGCTCATACTCCCCTTCGTCGACCTCAAGACCGAGTACTACGACCTCGGCCTGCCCGAGCGCGACCGCACGGGCGATCAGGTCACCGTCGACGCGGCTAACGCCGCCGTGCGCCTCGGCGTGGCGGTCAAGTGCGCGACGATAACGCCCAACGCCGACCGCGTCAAGGAATACGGCCTGCACGAGATGTGGAAGAGCCCGAACGCGACGATACGCGGGATAATGGACGGGACGGTCTTCCGCGCGCCCATTCTCATCGACTCGGTAAAGCCCATCGTGCGCGGCTGGAAAAAGCCCATCACGATAGCGCGCCACGCCTACGGCGATATATACAAGGCCGTCGAGCTGCGCACGGACGAGGGCGGCACGGCCGAGCTCGTATTTACCGGCAAGTCCGGAAAGGTCGAGCGCCGCGAGGTCGCCTCGCTCAAGGGCCCCGGCGTCCTGCTCGGGATGCACAACCGCGAGGACTCCATCGAGAGCTTCGCGCGCAGCTGCTTTAATTACGCGCTCGCGACGAAGCAGAGCCTCTGGTTCTCCGCGAAGGACACCATCTCCAAGGTCTACGACGGCGCGTTCCGCGACATATTCGCGCGCGTCTTCGAGGAGTACCGCGCCCGCTTCGAGGAGGCCGGCATAGAATACTTCTATACGCTCGTCGACGACGCGGTCGCGCGCGTCGTGCGCAGCGAGGGCGGCTTTATATGGGCCTGCAAGAACTACGACGGCGACGTCATGAGCGACATGATATCGACGGCGTTCGGCTCGCTGGCGATGATGACGAGCGTTCTCGTCTCGCCCGACGGCAAATTCGAGTTCGAGGCCGCGCACGGCACCGTCACGCGCCACTATTACAGATACAGAAACGGCGAGGAGACCTCCACCAACCCCGTCGCGACCATATTCGCATGGAGCGGCGCGCTCAGAAAGCGCGGCGAGTTCGACGGTCTGCCCGACCTCGTCAGATTCGCGGACGCGCTCGAGGCCGCGACGCTCGGGACGCTCAACGACGGCCTCATGCCCAAGGAGCTCGCGGCGCTCGCCGACGGGCCCGTCACGGCGGTCAACACACGCCGCTTCCTCGCGGAGACGGCCTCGCGCCTGGCCGCGAGGCTCGGATAAAGGAGCATAGATGATCGACAGATACACTCTCAAATACGCCGCGCGGCGCAGGATGAGCTTCGCGCGCCCCTCGCCCTACGGCGTGACGTTCGTCTTCCTCATAATAAGCTTCGTCGCGCAGCTCATAAGCGAGCGGCTCGTGCTCAAGCTGCAGGAATGGTCGGAATACCTCACGTACCTGCTCTACGGCCGCATGACCGGCGGCGACGAGGAGACCTACGCGCTCTTCAAGGAGCTCTGGGGCAAGAGCGGGCTCATCATGGAAAGGCCCGTCTACGACAACTCGATATGGCTTCCCATCGTCCTCTCGCTCGCCATCGCGCTGCTCGTCAGATGCGTCTGGGTCGGCTACAATTCCTACTGCCTGAAGGTCAGCCGCGGCGAGGAGGCGAGGTACGGCGAGCTCAAGGTCGGCTTCCGCTTCGTGACGAAGACATTCGTCGTCTGCGTCGTCGAGGGCGTCGTCGTCGCCGTGCTGACGTGCTGCCTCATAATTCCGGGCATAATCGCGGCCTACGCCTACAGGATGACGTTCTTCGTCATGCTCGACAACCCCGACTGGGGGCCCGTCCGCTGCATGCGCGAGAGCCGGCATCTCATGCGCGGGCACAAGGCGCAGCTTTTTCTGCTCGACCTGAGCTTTCTCGGGTGGTACATCCTCTGCGCGGTCACGATGGGGGTAATGTATATCTGGAAGCTGCCGCATTTCACGACGACCTACGCGCTCTTTTACGGCGAGCTCTGCGGCCGCAGCAGCTGGGACTTCGAGGCCCCGAAACCGGAAGTCGCGGTATAAAAAAGAATATGAAAAGAGGCGCGAGCGGATGCTCGCGCCTCTTGTTTTTTTGCGATCATTCGTGCTTGCCCGAGGGGGCGGCGGCGCCGGCATAGAGGGCGACGAGGCCCGCGCTTATGAGTATGCCGCCGATTATGTCCGTCAGCCAGTGGACGCCCGAGACGAGCCGGCCGACGACCATGAAGACCGTGAACGCGCCGAGAATGATGAGCACGGCGGCGCGCGCGGGGACGCTCCTTATCCGCCCGGCGAGCTGCATCATCGCGGTCGGGATGACGCAGAGGACGAGCATCGTCGTCGAGGACGGGTAGGAAGGCTCGAGCACGCCCTCGATGAGGACGGGGCGGCGGTTTACGACGACGAACTCGAAGAAAACGTAGACGATCGCGACGAGGATATAGAACACGCCGAGCGCGAGCAGGCTGCGGTCGACCTTGAGCAGGCTGCGGCGCTTTATGAGCTGGACGAGGCCGAGCACGGCGAAGCCGAACACGAACACGAACGGGACTATGCCGAGCCAGTCGGTCAGCGTATAGAGGCCCATGTGGACGCCGGTCAGGGCGTGGAACGCGCCGTTTACCGCGGCGAAGCCGACGGACGAGCCCTCGGGGCCTATCGCGCGGACGTCGACGCATACGACGAGCGCCGTCCAGAGGACGAAGAGCGCGATCAGTATGAGCCCGGAGGCTATCCTCCAACTATTCTTTTTCATTTTTCTTCTCCGTATATCCTATGAGGTCGAGCACGACGGCTCCGGCTGCCATGAGGCCCGCGGCGGGCGGCACCCAGGAGACGCTCCCCGGGACGCTGCGGCGGCCCGGCGGGGGCTCCTCGCCGCCCTCGGGCTTTATCGGCTCCTCGGGGCTGAAAACG
>JAFZAM010000145.1 GCA_017557265.1 Oscillospiraceae bacterium
CTTTATTGAGTGAAACGCGTTTTGGCTCAGCGGACATGATGATAAATCCGTTCTGCTCCAAAGTGCGCGCGACTTCATTCATATCTGTGCTTTCGGGGATCTCGATCATCACGTCGATGATGTTCTTCGCCCATATTCCCTTAACGGCCGTGCTTCCTATATGGCTTACTCTGTCAACAGGACAGTTCGACAAAAGAGCTTTTATCGAAGCCTCTATCTCGTTATAGCGGCTCTCCCACCTGCCGTCAGGAGGAACAAGGGAGACGGGAAACAGCTCCCACAGTTCTTCCAGCGTCATTTCAGAAAGTTCTTTGCCCATAATAAAAACCTCAAAAACCCGATTCGTCGGGATAATTATACCTTGCTGCGACGCCGAAAACAACAAGAAACCTCTCTTGTCTTTGCAGACAAAAGAGGTTTTTTTGATGGCGGAGGGTGCAGGATTCGAACCCGCGTGAGCTTTCACTCTAACGGTTTTCAAGACCGCCCCGTTATGACCGCTTCGGTAACCCTCCGTATGTTCTTTGAGCAAATCGTATGATAGCACACGCATCGCGCCTTGTCAAACTAACGACCCGCCCTCTTTCACGAGAAGAGGGCGGGTCTGTCATTACGCGATTTATTCGGCGACAATTACGCGGACCATGCCGCCCTGCTCAGGCGCCTTGTCGAAGTATATCCGGAGCGAATTGGACGCCGTCCGCACTTCGTCGACGGTCGCGACCCACGTCCCGGTATCCTTGATATAGCACTGCACGTCGGACGAGACGGGATAATACGTGCCTCCGGCTACGGCGTACCCTTCGAGGAAATCCGCGCGCGTGACGGCGGCGCTCGAGAGAGGAACGTAGGAGATCGCGTAATCGGAGTCGAACGCGACGCCGCCGAAGGTCCCGTTCAGTCCGGTCGTATAGAACGTGCAGTTAAAGAGTCCGGTGTCGCCGCGGGAATTGGAGACGCCCACGCCCTCCGTCTCCTCCGGCTCGTCGCCGAACGAGAAGTCGTAGACGGCGCCGACCCAGATGAGGCCGTATTCATAGCTAAGGCCGGTCACGTTATTGAGAACTATGACGTTTACCCGGCCCGCCGTGTCGTATTCCGCGTGGGCGACGGAGGACGGCGTCACGGACGTTATATCCGAGAGCTCGACGCGGCGGACGCTCCTGCCGTTTACGCTGTCGTATACGGCGCAGGAGGCCGCGAGCTGCGCGTCGCCGAGCATCCTCGTCTCGAGATAGAGCGTCTTGCCGGGAGCTGCAAGATCAAGCTTGACGAGCGAGAGCTTGCCCGCGTCGACGGACCTGACCTTGACGAGCCTTCCGACGAGCGAGGAATAGTTCCCGGAGACGGGCGCTGAGAGCTCCATGCCGTTAAAGAGCGTGACGCTCGCGGAGTCTGTCGACGCCTGCGTGCAGAGCGCGACGGGCTCGCCGACGACTTTGCCGGAGCTCACGACGCCGCCTACGCGCATGTCGGCTGTGAAGAGCAGGGTTATCCTCGCGCCCTTGGAAAACGCGGTGATATCGTCGCGCGCGGGCCCGTAGAGCTCGAACTCGGTCCCGAGCATATTGATCTTCGTCGGGGTCTCGTAGTTGGGCCACGCGCTCTCGTAGTAACCCGTTAGGCGAAAGTCCGAGGCGAAGAACGTCCGGCTCGCCTTGTCGCAGGTCACGACGTCGTAGGGCTTGAGGTCGGAGACCGCCGAGAGCGTGCCGTTTTTATAGAGGACGAACGAGCCGCTCTGGTCGAGGCCGAACATCACGGCGAGCGTCGAGAGGCTCGCAGGCGCGCTTTCGAGAACGACTATGTCCTTGCCCGCCGAGGCGTTCGCGCCGACTGTAACGAGCACGCAATCGCCGTAGGAGTCATAATACGCCGTCATGACGGCGCCGGGCCTTATGGAGATCCACGCGGACTCGTAGTCGACGGGCCTGCCGTCCACAACGACGACGGTCTCCTCGCCGATGACGTGCCTGCCGCCGTCGGTATCGAGGATATAGGTATACTTGGACTCGGCCACGGTCACGGAGCGCGCAGTGTACGCCTCGGTCGGTATGGCGGCTCTGACGTGGCCCCTGGCGTCCGTGACGAGGCGGCAGACCGTGCCGACCATGTTCGTCTCAGGCGTAAACTCGGCCGTCAGTTCTTTTATGACGCCGTCGCACACCGCTGTCATCTTATTGCCGCCGACGGCGATGATAACGGCATTGTCTGACAGGCCTCCGTAGACCGTTTCGGCAAAGACGGCTCCGCCCGTCGTCTCGCAAAGGAGCATGTTGTTGAAAAGTCTGACGGCCTGAGCGCGGGTCAGGACGCTGTCTCTGCCGAGCGAAGGCAGCCCGTCGCTGAGGCCTATCTTGGCAGCCTCGGCGATATAGCCCTGCGGCCAGGGAAGAACGAAATCCGTATCTTTATATCCGAGGGCGCGCATGAGGACCGTTACGGCCTCGCCGAAATAGATATTCTTTCTCGGAGCGAAGCTCCCGTCGCCTATGCCGAGGACGATGCCGTTTCTCGCGCAGTAGTGCACGACGCCGGAAAACCAGTCGCTCGCTCGGACGTCGGTGAATATGGAGCTCGCCGCGTACTGGGCTGCCTCGCCCTGCTTGGCGAGGATATGGACCGTCATCTTGCAAAACTCCGCGCGGGTAAAGAAACCCTCCGGCATGAAGCGCCCGTCGCCGACGCCGTTGATGACGTCGAGCTGCTCGAGCACGGAGGCGCGGCGCGCGAGGTCGGGGTCCGTTATGTCGGAAAACGACGCTCCCGCTCCGACGCTGAGCGCTCCGAGGAGCATGACGGCCGCGAGAAGGGCGGCAAGTATCTTTTTCATCCGTATACCTCCTATTCGCCTCGAAGGGCCTCGACCGGCTGAAGGCCGGACGCCCTTATGGCGGGGTAAGCTCCGAAAAGTATCCCTATCAGCACGGAGACGCCGGCGGCGCCGAGGCCTATGCCCATGCTGGGATACAGAGTCATGTTAAAAAGCACCTTGCCGAGGATGACCGTCCCCAGCGCGCCGACTGCAATGCCGATGAGGCCACCCACGAAGGAAAGCACGCTCGATTCTATGAGGAACTGCCCCACTATCGTTCTGCGCTCGGCGCCGATGGCCTTTCTTATGCCTATCTCGCGCGTGCGCTCCTTGACGGTCACGAGCATGATGTTCATAATGCCAATGCCGCCGACGAGCAGCGCTATGCCTGCTATGCCGCCGAGGACTATCTTCAGCATCCTCGTCTCCTCGTTGGTCGAGTCGATGTACGTGTTGGAGCTGTAGACGTCGTAGTAGCCGTTATCCTGCGTTATGCGGCCCGAAAACCAGTTGCCGAGGTAGGATATGGCCTTCGTCGTACTCTCCTTGTCCTTGGCCTTGACGATGAAGGAGTTTATCTGCATAGAAGGCTCGAGGATGCGCTTGACCGTATACGGGACGACTATCGCGCCGTCATAGTACTGGTGCATCCACTCGTCGCCGTTTGCGCCGCCGTCTTCCCCGTAGAGGGGCTTGTATACGCCGATGACGGTGAAGCGCTCGCCCTTTATGAGTATGTTCTTCCCCACAGGGTCTTCGTAGTTAAAGAGCTTTTCCCGGGCGTAGTCGCCGAGCACGCAGACGCGGTTGGCGTTCTTGACGTCAATATACGAAAGGTCGCGCCCGGAGTCGAGGACGAAGCCGCTGCATATCGAGTACTGGTCGCTGCCGAGGAATATCTGGGAGTCCTGCAGGCGCTTCGTGCCGTGCTGGATGTTCCCGCCCCATATCGAGGCCGACGGCGTCACGCCGTCTATGTATTCGTCGAGCGACTGACAGTAGGTATATAGCTCGTCCTCGAGGCTCTTGTTGGAGCCCCAGAGGTAGTAGTCGATCTGTATCTTGTTCTCGCCCTGCTTTGCCCAGTAGTCCATCATCTGGTCGCGGTAGCCCTGGACGAGCGATACGAGGATTATGACTGCGGCGACGCCGATTATGATGCCGAGCATCGTCAGGAACGAGCGGCCCTTTTTGGCCGATATCGCCTTGAAGGCGATGCGGAAGGACTGGATAAATCTCATGAGGTCGCCTCCCCCGCCGCGGCGGAATCCGAGACGATCTGCCCGTCTTTGATCCTTACGACACGCTCGGCCGAGGCCGCGATGCCGTCGTCGTGCGTTATGAGTATGACCGTCGAGCCGGAGGAGTGCAGCTCGCGCAGGAGCGCCATGACGTCGGCGGAGGTGCGGCTGTCGAGGTTGCCGGTCGGCTCGTCGGCGAGTATGAGCGGCGGCTTCGAGGCGAGCGCCCTCGCTATCGCGACGCGCTGCTGCTGGCCGCCGGACATCTCCTTCGGATGGTGGTGCATGCGGTCGTAGAGCCCGACCTTCTCCAGCGCCTGCTCGGCCAGATCGCGGCGCTCGGACGGCCTCGTGCCCCTGTAAATGAGCGGCAGCTCGACGTTTTCGAGCGCGGTCAGGTCCTCGATGAGGTTGAAGCCCTGGAAGATGAAGCCTATCTCGCGGTTGCGTATGCGCGAGAGCTCGTGGTCGGTCATCTCGGTTATCTCCTCCCCGTCGAGCGAATACTCGCCGTAGGTCGGGATATCGAGACAGCCGATGACGTTCATGAGCGTGCTCTTGCCGGAGCCGGACGCGCCGATTATGGCGACGAACTCCCTGCGGTCTATCTGCAGAGTGACGCCGTTTAAAGCGCGCACCTCGCTGTCGAGGCCCTCGTTATATATCTTGTAGACGTTTTTTATATCGATAAGACTCATGGCAGACAGTTAACCGAAAAGCATTCCGGAATTCTCCCAGCTGTTGGCCGAATCCGTGATGTAGGCCGTGAAGACCTCCATATCCTCCGTCACGCCCGAGAGTATCTCCACGACGCGCTCGTCTGAGAGTCCCGTCACGACGGGCACGGCGGTAAAGCCCTCGGGCACGATGCCGTCTTCAAGCTCCACGGCGCCCTCGAAGCCCTCTCCGCGCACGAAGAGGCACGGGCCGTACTCCGTATACTTGACGGCCTCGGTCGGTGCGAGCACGCAGTCGTCGCTCTGGCTGCCCATGATACTGTAGGAGCAGTACATGCCGCTCTTGATGTTGCCGTCGTAGTTTTCTATCTCTATCGTCGCGGGGAAATATGCGACGCCGTAGTCGCTCTGACCCTGCATGCTCACGTTGATGACCGTGCCCGAATAATAGAGCTCAGTCCCGGAATAAAGCGTCACGTCGACGTACGTCCCGACCGATACGTTCGCGACGTCCTGCCCGTCTATCTGCGCCTCGAGGTACATCTTCGAGGTGTCGGCTATGGTTATCGCGGCGCCCGGGGCGACCTCCTCGCCCTCGATGAGACTGCAGGCCATGACCGTCCCGGATATCGGCGCGGTCGCGGAATACCCGTCGAAGAGCTTCATGGCCTCCTCGACGTCCTGCTCGCGCTCCTCCACTACGGCCTGAGCGGCGGCGACGTTCTCATTGAGGCGCCTCAGCTGCTCGGAGTAGTCGTCCGCGTCGAGCTTGACGAGGAGCTGGCCGTAATTGACTCTCAGGTAGTTCTTCATATCGACCCGCGCCGCCGTGCCGGAGGCCTCGGCCTTTACGGGAGTCTGCTTTATGTATTCAAGCTCGCCGCTCTCATAGGAATAGAGCAGCTCGCCGGAATCCGCGGTCACGATGCCGGAGGCGATCATGCCCTCGGTGAGCGTTCCCGGATTGGTCGCGACTATGATGACCTCGAAGAGCTTGCCGCCTTCGGGCGTGATGCGCTCTATCATCGTCACGCTGTCGACTCTCGCGTTGAGCAGGCTCATCGTCGCGGGGATGCTTATCGCCGCGTACATGCCGGCTCTTATCTCGCCCGCGTAGGCGTAGGAGAAGTACTGCGTGAGCTTGACCTTTGAGTCGTCGACGAGCGTCGCTATTACCTGACCCTTGTATACGCTGTCGCCCTCGCGGACATCGCAGTTGATGAGCTTGCCGGAAGCAGGCGCGGTGATGTTCAGCTTCGCCTGCTCGGAATAGAGCTCGCTGAGCTGCTTTCTGGCGTCGTCGAGGCTGCTCTGAGCCGCCTCGAGGTTCTTCTTCGCCGCGTCGACGGCCTTCTGCGCCTCTGTCGGCTCGACCTCATAGAGGAGCTGCCCCGCTTCGACGTAGTCGCCAACGGAACAGTAAACGGCCTCGACTAGACCCTTCTGCGTGACGGGTATGGTCTCGCTCTGGGCGGGCGTCGTGATGCCGCTGCCCTCGATCATCTTCACGATCGAGCCGCGGTAGGTCCAGTCAGTCATGACGGTCTTCGTCACCTTGTCCTTGGCAAAAAGCTTGGCAAGCAGGAATACGAGCGCGGCTATCACGGCGAGCACTATGACCGTGACGACGATGCGCTTTACCGTCTTTTTTCTTTTTCTGCCCGATCTCTTTCGCTGTTCCATGGCGACCTCCGGATGAGGCGCGAGCGCCTCCGTGAATGATAAACCGCAAACGGTCTTGTTATTTGACGTTATTTCGCGGCAAAAAGTTGCATTTTTATTTGATTATAGCACATTATATGGTATACTTGCTATATATTTTATCGGAATATCTTGTTTTCGGGAGTGTTTTTGCGTTGACGGAGAAAAAACCGCCGAAGTTCATACGGATTCTGCTCATTTTCCTCTCCTCGCTGAAGATGGGCGTCGTCACGTTCGGCGGCGGGCTCGCGATGATCCCCGTCATCGAGCACGAGTACTGCGACAGATTCGGCTGGGTCTCCAAGGACGAGATCGGCGATATAACCGCCGTCGCGCAGTCGCTTCCGGGCATGATAGCCGTCAACGCGAGCATGCTCGCGGCGTACAAGGCGGACGGCGCCGTCGCGGCCGTCGCCGCGGGGATAGGCTGCGTCATCCCGAGCCTCGTCATTCTGTGTATCGTCGCCGTCTTCTACGGCGCGTTCATCACCAATCCCTACGTGCGCGGAGCCCTTCGCGGCATCTCCGGCGCGGTCGTCGCGCTGTTTATAAAGTCGCTCGTCAGGATGCTCAAAAACGGCGTCGTCGACGTCTGGACGCTCATTCTGTTCGTCGCCGCGGCGGTCCTCATTTTCGTCTTCCCGTCGCTGAACGTCATCTTCATCATCCTCGGCGGAGGCGTCGTCGGCTTTCTCGTCTACTACGTCATCCTGAGGCGCGGAAGGGGGTCTCGCGGCGATGGCTGAGCTGCTCACTCTTTTCTGGATCTTCTGCAAGATAGGGCTCTTTACGATAGGCGGCGGGATGGCGATGCTGCCTCTCGTCCAGCAGGAGCTCGTCCGACGCGGGCTCATGACGATGAGCGAGAGCGTCGATATGGTCGCGATCTCTCAGATGACGCCGGGACCCTTCGCGGCCAACTGCGCGACCTTCGTCGGCATGAGGCTCTACGGCGTGCCCGGAGCGATAGCGGCCACGGCGGGCGTCATACTCCCCTCTCTGATCATCTGCCTCATCGTCGCGAAGATATGGCAGAAGTTCAACAGATCCCCGCTCGTAAAGTCCGTTCTGTCCGGCCTCAAGCCCGTCGTCGCGGCGCTCGTGCTGTCCGGACTCGTCTCGGTCGCGGCCTCGGCACTCTTTCCCGGCGGCTTCGCGTTTTCCTTCGCCGCGCTCGATATCCACGTTCTCATCATAGCCGCCGTGCTCGCCGTCGCGATGCTCAAGACGAAGGTCAGCCCCGTTCTGCTCATCCTCGCTGCAGGCGTGTACGGAGCGATATTCCTCAGGTAAATAAATAGAACAAACGAAAACACCCTCCGTGGCCGCAAATGTGCGGTCGCGGAGGGTGTTTTTCATTGCTTAAAAACGGTTTTGGACGCTGCTTGATTATTTCTCGTCTTCTTTGCGCTTTCTGCCGATCAGCATCACGCCGATGCCGGCCATGCTGAGAAGCGAGATCGCAAGCCAGAAGAAGATGTGGCTCTCGTCGCCGGTGGACGGGACTCCGGCAGGATTGTACAGAGGCTCGTCGGTCGTATCAGAGCCGCCGTAGAGATCATCGCCGTTGTCGTCATCGCCGCCGAGCGGAGTGTCGGTGTCGCCGATGTCTTCACCGCTCTCCTTGACCTCGAGCGTACCGTTGACATACGTGATGTCGTAGCACGCGGTCACGTCTTCACCGTCGGAATTGAGTATCCTTGCGGCGGAAGGAACGTTTTCGGAAGATCCGATCTCGGTCTGCGAGCCGGTAACGGTCACGGAATCGAGCTTGTCGCCGGAGGCGAGGCCTGTCGCGGTCGCGGAATCCTTGGTAAGGGCCGCGCCGTCGTAGACCTTGCTGGCGCTGTCGGCGGTCACAGTCAGATGAGCGGTCTTGACGGTCAGCTTGCCGTCAACGGTCTTCACGGTGAAGAAGGCATTCTTGTTCTGTCCGAGCTGATCCTTGATGACGTAGTCGGTTATGACATTGTCGGAAGCACCGACTTTCGTCTGAGTGCCCTCAATGACGACCTCCACGCTGTAGCCCGTGGGCAGGCCGTCTACAGTGAACTCATCGCTGGTGAGCGGCGTGCCGTCATAGACCTTTTCCGCGGACGCGGCGATAATGGTGAGACTGTCGGCGGGAGTATCCCAGCCTTTGATCTTCAGGGTGCCGATGCTCAGGCTGACAATGTAGTTGCCGGCCTTGGCAGTCGGGGTCTCGCCGTCGATGGTAAGGCCGCGGGACTTTGTCGCAGACTCCGGCGCGAACTGGTATATGATGTCGTTCGGATATTCGCCGACGTTCACATACTGCGTGCCGAGGAAGGTTATTCCTATGGTCTCGCCATCGGCAAGTCCCTCGATGAGCGCGTTGAACGGGCCGTTCGGACCGCCGGGGAACGGCTTGCCGTCGTACTGCTTTTCGGCGCTGGGCGTCGTTATGCTGAGCGACGCCTGGGTGACCTTCAGCGTTACGCTGGCATTAGCCGTCTCGTAGTTCTTATTCTCGGCTTTGACGTAGATCGTGATCTCGGTGACATCCTTGACGCTCGGAGCGGTCTCGGACCAGTCGGAGCCGTTGGTGCTGTAAAAGATATTCGTGTTCTCGGTCACGGTGACGGTGGCTTCGGCGGCATGGCTCGCGCCGTCGTATGCACCCTCGTAACCGGTCGCGGTCAAGCCGAGCAGGTCGGCGGAGGCCTTGGTTACCTCGAGTTTGCCGTTAACGTAGCTGATGGCATAGTTTTCGGTGACGACGTTGCCCTCGGCGTTGACTATCTTCGCGGCGGACGGGACGTTGTCGGAGCAGCCGACGTCGGTCCGGCTGCCGGTGACGGTCACGGACTCGATGGAGTCGCCCTCGGCAAGAGCAGAGTAGGTGTAGCTGTCCTTGACAAGAGGATCGCCGTCAAAGACCTTCTCGTCGGAGTCGGCGGTGATGGTCAGTTCCTTCGCGGTGACCTTGAGCGTTACGGTGGCGGTCGCCGTCTCATAGTTCTTGTTCTCGGCCTTTATCTGAACGGTGAGCTCTCCGACGTCGGTAATGCTCGGAGCCTCGGTCGTCCAGGCTCTGGTCCAGCTGTAATAGACGGTCGTGCCGTCGGTAACGGCGACGCTGACGGTCGCGGAATGCGCCTTGCCGTCATAGGTCACGTCGCAGCCGCTCGCGGTCAGACCGAGCAGCGATGCCGCGGCGGGCGTGATGGTGAACTTGCCGGCCACGGGCGTGACGGAGTAGTTCCGGTTAGTGCCGGGAACTACGTTAATGGCATACTCGCCGACGTCCTCGCCCGCAACGCGGACGACTTCGTAAACGAGCGTATCGCCGGCAACGACGCCATCTTCGGTGGCGTCGAGCGTGGGTTCGGCGCCGTTATAGACCTTGCCGTTGTCGTTGGCGGTAACGGTGACTGCCTTCGGAGTGACCTTCATGGTCACGGTCGTGGTCGCAGTCGCGTAGTTGGAGTTAGTCGCGCGGACGTACACCGTGAACTCGTCGACGTCCTTGATGGACGGAGCGTCGGTGGTCCAGTCGTCGCCGTTGAGGCTGTACTCTATGGTCGTGTCGTCGGTCACGGTGACGCTGGCGGAGACGGAATACGAGTTCCCGTCATAGACGTCGTCATGACCGCTCGCGACGAGGCCGAGGCCCTCGGAGCCGGCAGCGCTGATGGTGAACTTGCCGCCCTCGACGCTGACCGAGTAGTTCGGATTCGAGCCGGCAGTAACGGTGATGTCGTACTCGCCGACGGTCTGTCCGGGCGCGCGGTCAAGCTCGTAGTCGAGCGTCTCGCCCGCTACGGCGCCGGTCACGGTCGCGGTGAGCGCCGGATCGGTGCTCGGGTCGTTGTCGTAGGTCTTCGTCTTGTCGTCGGCTTTGATGGAGGCGGTCTTCGCGGTGACGGTAAGGGTCACGGAGCCGGTCGCCGTCTCATAGTTGGAGTTCGTCGCGCGTACGCTGTAGGTCGCGGAGCCGACGTTCTTGATGATCGGGGCGTCGGGAGTCCATTCGCCGTCGACCAGATACTCGACGGTCGTTCCATCGGTCACGGTGACACTGACGGTCGCGGAATGCTCGCCTCCGTCGTATACGTCGCTGTAGTTCGTCGTTGTCAGACCGAGCTCGCTCGCGGGAGCGCTGCCGATTACGAGAACGACGTCATCGGAGGCGGAGTCTGTGCCGATCACGTAGCCGGCGGGCGCGTTGGAAATGGTCACGGTCACGGTGACGGTATAAGTTCCGGCGTTGGTGCCCTTGGCGACAGGATCGACTTCGTCGCCGTTATCGTTCACGGCGGAGACGGTCTGCGTGAAGCCGCTGGGCAGTTCTGCCGCGACGCCAGCGACGGTGTAGCTGACGGTGAAGGCATCGTTGCTCTGCTCGGTGCCGTTGAAGGTCGTGTTCGCGCTGCTGCCGACGATCGCGACGGAGACTATGGCGTTCCACTGCGCGTAAAGCGTGACGGAATCGTTCGTCCCCGCGAGGTCGGTGACGACGGCCTCATCCTCGATGAGGTCCGTGCTGCCGGCAAGCGTCCAGCCGGTGAACTCGTAGCCGGTGCGGCTGAAGACGTTGGCGCTCAGCGCGGTCGCAGTGCCGTACGGGATGGTCTGAGGATCCATCGAGCCTTCGCCGCCGTTTGCGTCGAAGTTGACAGTGTAGCTCATCTGCCATACGGCGTAGAGGTTGATCGTCGCGCCGTTGGTGCCGATGACGCCAAGATCAACGAGATCTTCGTTGCCGAAATCGGCTCCGTCCTCATAGACGACGGTCGTGCCGGCGGAATTCGTATCCCAGCCGAGGAAACGGCCGTTAGCGATATCAAAGGCGTTGGCAGTGAGCGTCGTGCTCTGTCCGTAAGTAACGGTCTGATTCGCCATCGAGCCGGAACCGCCGTTGGGGTTGAACTTGACAGTATAGGTGTTGGCCGCGACGGCGGCGGTGTACTCGGTATTGGCGTAGGCGTCAGTTCCGTAGCGGTTCAGCTTGGACTTAGCGTTTGCCTCAGAAAGCGTGGATCCGTTGACGACCGAAGTTCCGTCGTCCCTGACCCAACCGGTGACGTGATAACCCTCGTCTGCCTCCGCTTTCGAGCCGGTAACGCCAGCATTGCTGAGGACTTGAAGATCCTGATTGGAAGTAGCGTATCCTTCGGCGATATGGCCATGGGAGCCGGTACTGTAAACGACGTTATACTTGACGTTGGGATCGGGAACCCAGCTCGGGTAGAGCGTGACGGTGCCTATGGGAAGAATGATCGGAGACCCGGGAACGTAGCTGTCGCCGGAGCCGTCGGGTTCGGTATTCCAGACCGGTGTCGCAACATACTCGTGATCGGCGTTCTCCATTCCGACCATGTAACCGTAACGGGCGAGATCCGCGGGGATATCCGCGACGGACACGGAAGTACCGACCAGTCTGGTCACGTCTTCAGGCATAGTGCCCGCGCCGCCGTTATAATCATAGTGCAGGGTGCCGAAGTTATTCTGCACTGTAATGGGCAGCGGAGCAACGCTGACCTGACCGGTAACGCTGTTGTAGAACGTGCCGTCGAAGTAATAGGTCTTGTCCTTAGTAACGGTGAGACTGACGTAGACCCACTCGTCGTCGTAGTCGCTATGCCATTCGGAGGAGCCCTCCGCGATGACATGGAAGTTGACGATATCCTCGTCCTCACGCGCAGTCAGATACGGCTCGTGAAGCTCGACGACGCCGGATTCCTTTCTGGCGCGCACGATGACCGTGGTGCTCTGATAAAAAGGATCTGTCTCGTCGGTAATATCGCTGTGAACGATCGTATCGACCAACTCGACGTCGGTGGTGACCGAGTCAAGGAACAGAACGTTGTTGCCAACGGATGTCGCGCCGAAGTTGTTGCCTATCCAGGAGGAAGGCGCGAGAACGCCGCCCTCGGGCATGCCCTCGGCGTTGCGGTACTGCATGATTCGGATGAGCGAGAGACCTGAGCACTGCGTAAGAGCTGTGTTGTCGATGCTCCTGACGGAACTCGGGATCACGAGTTCGCCGTTCATGTAAATGCTTTCGCCGATATGAGTATAACCGAAAGCGGATTTGCCAATCGTTTCGAGGCCTTCGTTCAGTTCGATCTTTCCGCTGAGGCCAGAGTATGCAAAAGCGGAATCTCCGATCGACTTGAGCGTACTCGGAAATATGATCCTTGTCAGACTGATGGCATAGAAAGCCGAACCTTCAATCCCCGTGATACCTTCCTCAAGAACGCACTTCTGAATGGAGACCGTCCCCATATTGGAGACAGAGCGTGAAAACACGTATTTTTTTATCGATCCGAAGGATCCGGGGACGGTGACGGTCCCGAAGTAATGGGCGTCTCCGTTGTCCTTGTCCGCCAGGAAATACTGCGAAAGAGCCGAAACCGTCATCGGAGAGGCAAATTCCGTATCGCCGAGAGCGTAGACTCTCGTCGGAACGGTAAGCGATACGCGGTTGCTGGAACTGAGTGCCTTATTGAGGGTACCGTCTTCATTTTTCTTGCCGACGAAGTTAAGAAGATAGCCGTTCTTGCTGTTGAACTTCCAGTGAACGCCGTCCTCGTCAACGACTTCCATCGAGGTCGGATCGAGGTCGTCGTCCTTCCAGTGGATCGTCGCGCCGGTAGCGCCCCATGGATTGTTCTTCCATGGTGTCGTAGAAATTCCGTCTGCCTTCAGAACGCTTCTGACGTAGATGTCGGTCAAGCCGCCGTCGCACCAGAAAACGTCCGTCGGGAAAGAACTGGAAGGCCTGCCGGTAAGGGCGGAACCCGTCTCGTCTCCGACAGTCACGGTACGCAGCGCATAGCAGTAAGCAAATGCGGAAGCCCCGATATCGGTCACGCTCTTCGGGATGACGATCTCCGTGAGGTTTTCGCAGTTCATGAACGCGTACTTCTGGATCGTCTTAAGAGTCGAGGGAAGATTCGTCAGACTCGTTAGACCCGTGCATTCATAGAAAGCATACTGGTCTATGTCCTGCAGACCTTCATGGAACGTTACGCTGGTAAGCGAGGAGTTGATGGAGCAGAGCTGAGCAGGAAGCTTCGTTATGCCGCAGCCTTCCTCAAAAACGAGCGAGGTGAGGCGGCCGTGTACTCCGCGCATGGCAAATGCGCCCTTGGCAATCTTCGTAGCCGCTCCGGCCGGAACGGTCAGCGTTCCGCCTTCCCAGGAATCTTTGACTCCATATATGGTATCATTATAAATGATAAGATCCGTATCGTTGTCATAGAATTCCGAAGGGAATACTATCTTCGCGTTCTTGATGTGATCGTAGTATCTGGGAACGCAGTTGGAGTACACGCTCACAACCACGGAAGCGGGCAGCGCGCTCAGGTCGATCGTAGTATTGGCGGGAGCGTTTTCAAAACAGGCGGTCCCTATCGTCGTTACGGTCGACGGGATAACGATGGTGCCCTTGCACATGGCCAACGCATCATTCCCTATCGACGTCGTCTCCGGGTGAAGGATGGGATTGGAAATGGAACAGTAGTAAAACGCATAGTTCGGAATCACCGTTACCTGCGTGTTCGAGAGATCGAGACTGGTGATGTTCGTACGGTAGAATGAACTTCCGCCGATGCTCTTCAGGTTAACGAGCGAAGTAAAGTTGACTCCGCCGCTGCCTATTCCCGCGTCGTAGAAAGCCTTCGAGCCGATGGTCTCGACGGTGACGGGAAGGGTCAGCTTTCCGAGGGAATTGCCTTCGAAGGCGCTCGAACCGATCGTTGTGATCTGGCTGTCGGACGCAAATCTGACGCCCTTAAGGCCCGCTCCCTTGAATACCTCGGAGCCGATGGCCGTGATAGGCATTCCGTTATAAGTCGCCGGTATATAGATCTTCGTCGGAGATCCGGGATCGCCGGGATACTGGCCTGGCGCCCAAACTTCGAACGCGGTGATCTTCCAACCGCCGTTACCATCGCCAGCCAGAGTGACCAGCGTGTTGCCGTACTGAGCGGAATTAAATATATCGGTAAATCCGCTGGGAGCGGCGGACCAGATGGCATACAGCGTAACGTCTCCGCTCGCGGGGATCGTTCTGCCGCTGCTGTAAACTATTTCGCTCTGTTCAAGGACCGGATGAATGGACCAGCCCTGAAAAGTGCTTCCTTCTAGAGTAAAGGTATTGGCATACAGAGCGTGAGACGTACTGTCGGCAACGATCGTCTGCGATTCCATCGTGCCTTCGCCGCCGTTGGCGTCGAAGGTGACGGTGATGGAGGTGCCTTCTTCGCCGTCGTAGAGGATATAGATATCGCTCAGAGCGGCGTCGCGGGTCGGCTCGCCATCTGACACGTCGCCGTCGACGTCTTTGACGCCGTTAACAAGGCCGTCGCCAAGCTCGAGCTGCTCGAGGTCGAGAAGGTCGGTCTTAAGAACGAGGTTCGCGCCGTCGTCGCCAGAGTCGGCGTCTGCATTGGTATCGACGTCGGCATCAGTGTCTGCATCAGTGTCAGCGTCTGCGTCGGCATCGGCGTCTGCATTCGCGTCAGCGTCTGCGTCTGAATCTGCGTCGGCATCGGCGTCTGCATTCGCGTCAGCGTCTGCGTCGGCATCGGCGTCGATATTTATATTGTCAAGGTCCACTTGACCGGACGTGGTTTCGTCTTCCGCGGTTTCATCCACGGGTTCCACTTGCTCTGTAATGATTTCGTCAGGTTCTTCACCCTCCGCTGCAAAAGCGGCGGTGGGCAGCATCCCAATCAGCATCAACACAAACAGAAGCAAAGCGAGGGTTCTTTTCGCGTTGGTCTTCATTAGGTTTTCCTCTCTTTGTTTTAAGATGTGCCTTTTTGTTACCGCGTCGCGGTACCTCCGGCAATAGCTTCTTTGCAATACCGCCTGAGCGGTATCGGAGGCAAAGAGCTCCGGCGGCCGGGCTGGCTTCGCTCAGACGAGCGGAGGCCCCCATAGCTTTGCGCGGGTACGGTTTCCCGTACTTTGCTGATTACAGATACTATTTTATGTATCCGGCAGCTGGCTGCCTCGCCGGACCGTCATCGTCCGGCAGGGGCCCTGTAGCTTTGCGGCCCCGGGTTTCCCCGGGTGTGCCCCCTGCATCGATTTGTCTCGCTGCGCCCGAGGCGATGCAGCCTCGCGCGTTCTGCCCGCCGGCAGATCCGTCTTGTCCGGACGGGCTTCCCGCGACCCCTCCTCTCCTTTCATTATTTATATTTCGGTCGGCCCCGGAAGGGACCGTTAGTCGACCCGTGCCGCGGAAGCGTGCGGGAATAAACGCAGCGTCCACGGGTTGCGAGACTCTGTATGAAACCACGTCCCGGCAGTCGTAAGGCATGCTTACGCCTCCCTGCTGAAAATACAGAGTCAAAGTATATAATAAGCGATTATCTGTCAACAGTAGTTACAAAATGGTTACAATAGTATCATTTTTGACATTTTTAGTACGGTTTCCATATAATTGCGCAAAAAAAGAACTCACACGGAGCGTTC
>JAFZAM010000146.1 GCA_017557265.1 Oscillospiraceae bacterium
CCTCGACCGCGCCGTCCACGGAGCCGACAGCGGAGCCCGACCCGACTCCGGAGCCGACTTCCGACCCGACGCCGGAGCCCGCGCCGAAGCTCGACGAGGACGGGTACTACTACGACGTCGAGAGCGTTGCGCTCTATATAACGCAATACGGCAAGCTCCCGCCGAACTACATCACCAAGAACGAGGCGCGCGACCTCGGCTGGGAGGGCGGCACGCCCGAGGCGTTCAAGCCCGGCTCCGCCATCGGCGGGGACTATTTCGGCAACTACGAGGGACTGCTCCCGAAGGCGCAGGGCCGGAAGTGGACCGAGTGCGACATAGACACGAAGGGGCGAAACAGCCGCGGCGCGAAGCGCCTGATATTCTCAAACGACGGCCTGTTTTACTATACCGACGACCACTATGAGAGCTACACGCAGCTCGTCGTGACCGAGGAGGGGACGATAGAATGGAAGTAAGAGAATACGCGATAGACTGCCGCAAAATGACGTCCAGAGCCGAGGCGCACGATCACCTCGCGGAGGTCTTCGGCTTCCCCGAATACTACGGGCGCAACCTCGACGCGCTGCACGACTGCCTCACGGAGCTGCCCCCGTGCAGGATAAGGCTCGTTTATCCGTGGGCGCTCGGAAAGCTCGGCAGATACGCAGTATCGCTGCTGCAGGTGTTCTCGGACGCCGCCGAGGAAAACGGCGGCATAGAGCTCATATAAGACAAAAAAGAGCCGGTCGGCAAATCGCCGACCGGCTTTCCTTTATGTATTTATTCCTCCGTCGGGGAGATGAGGTAGTTCGCGCTGCACCATGCGTAGCGCTCCTCGAACATGACGAGCGCCCAGCCGTTTTCGATGGTGTAGACCGTGACGGGAGTGCCCGTATAGAACTGCCCGAGCTTCTCATACGCCGTGCTCGGCCCGGAGCGGACGTTCAGCTCGCCGTCGGGGGAGCTGACGACGTAGGTCTCCGGCTCGTTGAACATCGTCGAGGGGCGGAAGTCGAGCCTCTCGTAGAGGTCCACGTCCGGCGTCGGCGACGGGGTCGGGAGCGTCTCGCTCGGCTCCGGCGACTCGGGGACGTCCGTATCCTCGGGCGGCTCGCTCGCGTCGGGATCGGCCGGAACGTCGGGCGAGGGCTCGACGTCCGGAGAGGGGGAGACCGTGGAGGAGAACGGGGTCTTGGACGGCGCCGGGTCGGACTTCTTGGAGTCTATCGCGCCCGCCCTGAAAAAGAGCAGCGCTATAAGAAGGAAGACGGCCGCGCCTATAAAGAGGATGGCGGCGAAATGCCTTCTGTCGGCGGGAGTAAGAGACGATCTTCTCATTGTCCGCACCTCCTAAAAGATCGGGTCGGAGAGCTCGCCGGAATCGATCTGCTCTATGAGCCTTCCGGCGTCTTCTATGCCGCGCCCGCGGGCGTAGGCGAGCAGCTTGCGCGCGGAGACGAGGTCCTGCTCGACGCCGCGGCCGTACATATAGCAGACGCCGAGGTTGTATATCGCGTCGACGTTGCCCTGCCGCGCGGCCTTCTCGAGCCAGCGGCGGCCCTTTTCGTAATCCTGCTCGACGCCCTTGCCGCGGAGCGTCTGAATGGCGTAGATGGTCTGAGCGCGGGCGTGGCCGAGCTCGGCGGCGCGAAGGAAGCTCGAAGCGGCCTGCGCCTCGTCGCCTCCGCGGAGCTCGCCGCAGCCCTGGGCGTACCAGTCGTCCGCAGACTTGACGGCCTCGGTGAAGGGGGCGAACTCATCCTCGGGCACGAAGGTCTCGAATTCGGACATGGGCCTGGGCTCGGGACGGATCGACGAGGGGTCGAGCTCCCACTGCGTGGCCTCCTGAGCGGGCTTGGACTCGATGATGTCGGTCCTGCGCCTGCCTCCGATGAGCATGAGAACGCCTATCGCGAGCGCGACGACGGCCAGGACTATGAAGATTATACCCAGAACGGTCAGCGTTGACATGATCCACCTCCGGATTTTCAGTGCTTTTTATGATTATAACACACGACGGCGGGCAAATGGAACGGTTTTGCGAAAAAACATGCAAATAATGTAATAAAAACGGCAGACCGCGCGGATTAAGGCGCGATCTGCCGTGCTTTAAGGGCTTATTCTGCGGAAATTACGAAGTAATAGACGGGCTGTCCGCCGGAGAGGACCTGCACCTCCGCGCCGGGAGCGGCGGCGGCGAGCTTCCCGGCGAGCGCCCCGGCGTCAACCTCGGAGGCGTCCGCGCCGAAGTACACCGTCACGCACGCGGGGTCGAAGCCCGCTATCGCGGCGCAGATGCCGGGGACGACCGCGTCGAACTCGCGGCCGCTGGCGAGCAGCTTGCCCTCGAGCATGGCAAGGTAGTCGCCCTCCTTCATGCTCAGGCCGTCGAACTCGCTGTCGCGCGCGGCGTAGGTCACGGAGAAGGTATGTACTCCGCCGCACGTCTCCTCCATGGAGGCCGCGACCTCCTCGGGATCGCCCTCGCCGTCATAGGCGAGCATGGCGCTTATGCCCTGCGGGACGGTCGTGGTCGGGACGACGATGACCTTCTTATCCGTAATCGCGTCGCACTGGGAGGCGGCGAGGATGATGTTCTTGTTGTTCGGGAGGATGATGACCGTATCGGCGGGGACGAGCTCGACCTCGCGGACGAGGTCCTCGGTGCTGGGGTTCATGGTCTGTCCGCCGGAGACGATGCCGTCGACGCCCAGCTCGCGGAAAATGCTCTCGAAGCCCTCGCCGGCGCAGACCGCTATGACTCCGAGCGGCTTGTTCGGCTCGGCGGGAGCGGCGGGCTCCTCGCCGCGGGAGGTCAGCTCCGTGTGCTGGTTGCGCATGTTCTCGATCTTGACCGTCTGCAGGCTGCCGTAGGTCAGCGCCTCCGTGAGGACGACGCCGGGGCAGTTGTTGTGGACGTGGACCTTGATTATCTCGTCGTCGTCGACGACGACTATGCTGTCGCCGAGGGTGGAGAGGAAGGAGCGCAGCAGGGCGGGATCCTTATCCGTCTCGCGGGCGACGATGAATTCCGTGCAGTAGGCGAAGGTGATGTCCTCCGTCTCAAAGTCGGAGAAGGAGGCCTTGTCTTTAACTTCGACCGGCTCGCTCTCGACGATCTCCTCGCCCCTGGCGACGGCAAGCATAGCTTCGAGAATGGTGACGTACCCCTTTCCTCCGGCGTCGACGACGCCCGCTTTCTTCAGCACGGGATTTTGCTCGACCGTCTTTTCAAGAGCGGCGCGCGCGGCGGCGAGAGCCGTCTCGAGCGTGGCGACGATATCCGAGCTCTTTCCGGCCGCTTCGCCGGCGGCGGCGGCCGCCAGCCTCGAGACCGTCAGTATCGTGCCCTCCGTGGGCTTCATGACCGCCTTGTAGGCCGCCGTGACGCCCTCGCCGAGAGCGGCGGCGACTTCCGTCGCGCTCGCGGAGGCCTTCTCCTTCATGGAGCGGGCGAAGCCGCGGAAGAGGAGGGAGAGGATGACGCCCGAATTGCCCCTCGCTCCGCGGAGCAGGGCGGAGGCCGTCACGTCGCAGGCCTCGCCGAGGGTCTTGGGCGTCCGCGAGGAGAGCTCCTTCCTCGCGTTGAGCATCGTAAGAGACATATTCGTGCCCGTATCTCCGTCGGGCACGGGGAAAACGTTCAACTCGTTGATGGTCTGCTGATTCTCGTTGATCCTCGCGCAGGCGGCGATGATCATATCCTTGAAGGTCAGACCGTCCAATCTTTCTTTCATTCGGAAACCTCGCTGAAACTCGCCCGCAAGGGCTGTGATATTAGCCCCTGTCAGTCGGGCATTATGGAATCGACGTACACGTCTACCGTGCGTATCTCGACGCCGGTGTCAAGACGGACCTTGTAGGACACCTCGGAGATTATCGAGGAGCAGATGACGGGGATGTTGACCCCGGTCTTGACGATGATGTGTATCTCGATGTTGAGGGAGCGGTCCTCGTTGAAGCTCACGTGCACGCCCTTGCTCATGACCTCGCGCTTGAGCAGGTGGACGAGCCCGTCGCTGACCGAGCGCATCGCCATGCCGCGGACGCCGAAGCAGTTTATCGCGGCGGCGCCGGCGAGACTGGAATACACGTCGTTGGAGACGGACACACGGCCGAACTGATTGTAGTTTTGCGTCATAAAACGATACCCCTTTCCTGATGGGCCGCGATCGGGCCGGACCCGATCCTGCGTATCGATTCATTATACTGATTATGAGCCGATATTTCAAGTCTAAAAATCCCGGGCGGCGCCTCCCGCCCGAAACGCGGCCGCAAATTCATCCGTGCATATTTACATTAAGGGACGGATATGGTATATTTTTATAAAGGGCGAAGCCCCCGGAACCCGCTCCGGGAGAGCCCGGGAAAAAACGTAAGAATACCCGCCGCGAAGGCGGGGATCATGAGGAGGATAACAGCATGAAAAAGTTCGTTTGCAGCGTCTGCGGTTACGTTTACGAGGGCGAAGCGGCTCCCGCCGAGTGCCCCGTCTGCAAGGCTCCCGCCTCCAAGTTCGTGGAGCAGGCCGCGGAGATGAGCTGGGCCGCCGAGCACGTCGTCGGCGTCGCTCAGGGCGTTCCCGAGGACATCATCGCCGATCTGCGCGCCAATTTCCAGGGCGAGTGCAGCGAGGTCGGCATGTATCTGGCCATGGCCCGCGTCGCCCACCGCGAGGGCTATCCCGAGATAGGCCTCTACTGGGAGAAGGCCGCCTATGAGGAGGCCGAGCACGCCGCGAAGTTCGCCGAGCTCCTCGGCGAGGTCGTGACCGACTCCACCAAGAAGAACCTCGAGATGCGCGTCGAGGCCGAGAACGGCGCCACCGCCGGCAAGACCGACCTCGCCAAGCGCGCCAAGGCCCTCAATCTCGACGCCATCCACGACACCGTCCATGAGATGGCCCGCGACGAAGCCAGACACGGCAAGGCGCTGAAGGGTCTGCTTGACAGATACTTCGGCAAGTAAGCGAACAGTCTTTGACCGCGTACGGAAGAGGGGAGCCTCTTCCGTACGCGCATTATAAGCATCGGGAGATGATAATATGAGTACGAAAGCCAGCAAGATACTTCAGCTCATCGCGTTCATCCTTTTCGCGCTCGCGCTGGTAGTCAGCGTCGCCTCGATATTCGCGCAGGTCCCCATCAAGCGCCTCTACGGCGCGGGGGGAGAGGTGCTCGCCATCCGCAGCGTCCCGTTCGCGGCCATCGCCGCCGCGCTCATCCACGTCGTGCTCGCGCTTATCTACATGCTCGTCGTCTTCGGAAAGCCCTCGCGCGGAGCGACGAAGGCCGTCGGCATCGTCATGGCGGTCCTGTTCGTGCTGTTCGACGCGATCGTCATCCCGGTCATAGGCATGGGGATAACCGCGGCCGTCGCCCGCCGCGGGACGGCCTTCCTCTCGTCCTACAGCGTGCTGAGCTCGGGCGTCTCGTCGATAATGAACATTCTGACCGTCCCCGCGACGATACTGATGTTCCTCTCCGTCGGCGCGCTCTTCGGCAGGGATCCCGCGAAGGAAGAAGAGCAGCGGCAGGAGGGCGTGTAAATGGACGCGCAGACGTCGGTCAAATACGCCAAAAAGCAGGTCAGGCTGCTCCGTCTGCAGACCGCGCTCATAGCGATACTGCTCGTTATCGTGCTCCTCGCGGGGCTCTTTATCGCGCTCAAATTCCGCGAGGTGAGCTCCGTCGTCGATACCGTCAGGCGCGAGCTCGAGACGGTCGACTTCGAGGCGATAAACGACGCGGCGGATTCCTTTGCCGAGGCGGCGGAGAAGCTCGACGAGCTCGACATGGACGGCTTCGATAAGACGGTCGAGGCGCTGCGCGGCGCGGCGGACAAGATAGGCTCCGTCGACGCGGGCGAGCTCAACGAGGCGGTCGCGGCGCTCAAGGCGGCGGCCGAGAACCTCTCCGACATCGACATCGCCTCGCTCAATTCGCTCGTCGAGGCCCTCGACGGGACGGCGACGAAGCTCGGCTCGGCCGTCAACGCCATAGGCGGCATCTTCGGCCGCTGACGGGGAGGGGAGAGCATGCTCAAATACTATCTCATATTCATCGGCGCCATGAGCCTCATTACGCTCATCCTCTACGGCGCCGACAAGGCCAAGGCGAAAAAGCACGCCTGGCGCATCAAGGAGGCCGTGCTGCTGCTCTTCGGACTGTTCGGAGGCGCGCTCGGCGGCCTCATAGGCATGGAGATATTCCGCCACAAGACCAGGCACTGGTACTTCTGGGTCGTCAATATCCTCGGCCTCGCGATACATATCGCGCTCGCGCTCCTCATCTTTTTCAAGCTCAAATAAAGAAAGCAGGATGGCCAAAAGGCCATCCTGCTTTTAGTTTGTCCGGGATTATTTGAGCGCCTCGGCGACCGCGACCGCGACGGCGACCGTCGCGCCGACCATCGGGTTGTTGCCCATGCCGAGGAAGCCCATCATCTCGACGTGCGCGGGAACGGAGCTCGAGCCCGCGAACTGCGCGTCGGAGTGCATGCGGCCCATGGTGTCGGTCATGCCGTAGGAGGCGGGGCCGGCGGCCATGTTGTCGGGGTGGAGCGTCCTGCCCGTGCCGCCGCCGGAGGCGACGGAAAAGTACTTCTTGCCCTGCTCGACGCATTCCTTCTTGTACGTGCCGGCGACGGGGTGCTGGAAGCGGGTCGGGTTGGTGGAGTTGCCCGTTATGGAGACGTCGACGCCCTCGAAGTGCATGATCGCGACGCCCTCGCGCACGTCGTCCGCGCCGTAGCAGCGGACCTGCGCGCGCTCGCCCCTGGAGTAGGCGATCTCGCGGACTATCTTCAGCTCGCCGGTGTAGTAGTCGAACTGCGTCTGGACGTACGTAAAGCCGTTTATGCGGGAGATTATCTGCGCGGCGTCCTTGCCGAGGCCGTTTAGTATGACGCGCAGGGGCTCCTTGCGGGCCTTGTTGGCGTTGCGGACGATGCCTATCGCGCCCTCGGCGGCGGCGAAGCTCTCGTGTCCGGCGAGAAAGGCAAAGCACTTGGTCTCGTCGCGCAGGAGCATCGCGCCGAGATTGCCGTGCCCGAGGCCGACCTTGCGGTCCTCGGCGACGGAGCCGGGGATGCAGAAGCTCTGCAGACCTATGCCTATGGCCTCGGCGGCCTCGGCGGCGGTCTTCACGCCTTTCTTTATCGCTATCGCGGAGCCGACCGTATATGCCCAGCCGGCGTTCTCGAAGGCGATGGGCTGGACGGACTTGACGATGGAGTAGGGATCGACGCCCTTGGCCGCGCAGATCTCCTTCGCCTCCTCGATGGAGGATATGCCGTACTCGGCGAGCACGCCGTTTATCTTGTCGATGCGGCGCTCATAGCTTTCAAAAAGTGCCATCTGCCGTCCCTCCTTATTCCTGACGCGGGTCGACGTACCTGACGGCGTCGCCGAAGCGGCCGTAGGTGCCCTTGGCCTTCTCGAGCGCCTCGTTTGCGTCGACGCCCTTCTTTATGAAGTCCATCATCTTGCCGAGGCTGATGAACTCGTAGCCGATGATCTCGTTGTTCTCGTCGAGCGCGATGCGGTTGACGTAGCCCTCGGTGAGCTCGAGGTAGCGCGCGCCCTTGGCCTTCGTGCCGAACATCGTGCCGACCTGGCTGCGCATGCCCTTGCCGAGGTCCTCGAGGCTCGCACCTATGGGCAGACCGCCCTCGGAGAAAGCCGTCTGGCTGCGGCCGTAGACTATCTGGAGAAAAAGCTCGCGCATGGCGACGTTGATGGCGTCGCAGACGAGGTCGGTGTTGAGCGCCTCGAGCAGCGTCTTGCCGGGCAGTATCTCGGAGGCCATCGCCGCCGAGTGGGTCATGCCGGAGCAGCCGAGCACCTCGACGAGCGCCTCCTCGATGATGCCGTCCTTGACGTTGAGCGTGAGCTTGCAGGCGCCCTGCTGGGGAGCGCAGCGGCCTACGCCGTGGGTCAGCCCGCTGATATCCTTTATCTCCTTGGCCTGCACCCACTTGCCCTCCTCGGGTATGGGAGCGGGGCCGTGATACGCGCCCTTGGCGACGGGGCACATGTGCTCTACTTCGCTTGAATAGATCATGTTTTCACTCCTTGTTCAAGGCCGGGAGCGCGCGCTCCGCCCGGACCCGGCCGGATAGTTGTCCACAATCGAATAATACCATACCCGCGCCCGCATTTCAAGGACGCGAAGGCCCTTTTGAGCCCCCGGCGGAGCAAAAAAACGGGCCGCCGCGCCCGCCGACGCTCTTGAAAACCGCCGCCGCATGCGTTATATTATAGACAGAAGAAAAACCCATCAAAAAAACGGAGGGAAGTATAAATGCTCGAGAACAACAAGAAGTACCATGACCTGCTCGTCAAGCTCGTCGGACTCAGATACCCCGGCGTCGCATTCAAGCTCATCAAGGATGAGTCCGAGGTCCCCGAGGGCGCCGTGCGCCCGATGAAGGACTGGGGCTATCATATCGCCGTCTGCCAGGCGTTCGCCTATGCCCGCCGTCAGGGCAAGACGATCTATATGGAGAAGGAGGACCACTGGTGCTGGAACCCGATCATCGTCTACGGCATGATCAGCAACGAGACCGCCAAGGAGGGCTTCCGCGCCATGCACAAGCAGCTCGGGACGAGCATGGAGTCCGCCGACAAGTTCGTCGACAGCTTCCCCTGCATCCCCTACGGCGAGTACAGGGGCGTCCTCGTCGCGCCGCTCGACAAGGCCGATTTCAAGCCCGACGTGACGCTCATCTACTGCAAGAACTATCAGCTCCGCGTGCTCCTCATGGCCATCGACTCCCAGATACATTCCATGGTCGAGAGCAGCTTCACGCCGCTCGATTCCTGCACCTACTCCGTCGTGCCCGCCATTCTCGAGGGCAAGTACAGGATAACCCTCCCCGATCCCGGCGAGTACGAGCGCGGCATGACCCCCGAGGACGACATCATCCTCTCCGTCCCCGCCCAGCGCGAGGAGGAGTTCTATAAGGGCGTCGAGTATCAGACGACCCACGGCACCGTCAATTCCTTCTATCCGACGATGAAGGAGGAGTTCTCCCGTCCGCCGTTCTACAACACGATTTTCGAGGCGTGGGGCCTCATGACCGGCCCCGAGTGGGACAAGACCAAGAAGCTCTTCTGAGCCGAATATGAAAAGACCGGAGCGGGAATGCCGCTCCGGCCTTTTTTTGCGCCTCCGCGGGAACATTCCGGGGCGAAAAGCCGTCATTTATAATGAAAAAACATGGAAAAACCGGCTTATTCCCGCGCGCACGTATTGATTATTGAATATGTATGCGTTAAAATAAATCAGTTAAACATTTCGGCCTGCCGTTTCGGGCGCGGCCGACGATAAATAATTCGGGAGAGATGAAGAATGAAGAAGAACACGTTGCGCTGGCTGGCAGTGCTTCTGGCAATGGTCATGATGATCGGCATGCTGCCTGCTGCGCTCGCCGACGGCGAGACCGATCTTGCGACCGGAACACTCGTCATCACCAAGACATTTACGTTCGTTGACGATGACAATCAGCCGATCGAACCTGATCCGAAACTTCTCGATGGCTTTGAGATGGCCGTCTCTGAAGTGATGGAGCAAGCCAGAAATGCCTCGAAGGCCATTGCGGCCCCAGAGGTCACCTACGATGCTACGCAGGGTGTGTTCGTGTCCAACGACGGATCGACTGTCGAGCAGCTTACCGGGGAAGAGGGCTTCGGCTACAAGTGGACACTTAATCTCCGGCCCACATATTATTCGATTGAAGAGACTCATCCGTCAGGATACGGCTTCGTTGATAACCGCTGGCTCGTTGACGAAAGCCTCGAAAAAGAGAACAGCGATTCCTGCGGGGTCAAAGTGACCGCTGAATCGACGACCAAGGTCGACGTCAAGAACAATTACGTCCGCGAGCCCGAGCCCGGGTTCGGCACGGTCAAGATCACAAAGGTCTTCGACGGAATTGAAGAAGTCAATTATCCGTATAGGTTTATGCTGGGGCTCGTACCCGACGGTTTCTTCGGCGGCAACGTAGACAGCGGGGAGACCGCCAGATCGGTCAATGAACCTCCTTATGTCTGGTACGACGAGGAAACGGGAATGTTCGAACGCGACGGGATGAGCATCGGGAGCATCAACGTCAAAAAGACCGGCACCGGCTTTGTCTGGACGCTCACCGGCATCCCGACCGGCAAATATTACCTTGTTGAATATCCCGGATGGACCTATGGCTGCAGCTGGGAAGGCGTTAAGGTGAATGACGGTGAACTGCAGACAGGTCTGAAGGATGGATACATTCAGTTTTACGAATTCGCGCTGGAACCGGATGAAAAAGAAGACCTCACCGTGACCAATGTGTATGATCCTCTCTACGGCTACGTAGTTATCACAAAGGACTATACCGTGGACAGCGTCATGCCCGTGGAAGAGGAACCCGCGGTGGATGCTCTCAAAAAAGACGCTCCCGAAGAAAACAACTCCTTTGAGGGCATACCCGGAGATGCGACCTTCACTTTCAAGAACCCGGACGGCAGCATCGCGAAGGATTCCACCGGCAATGACGCCGTGTTCAAGTACAAGGACTTTGAGGGTGGCCAGTACTCCCTCTGGCTTCCGTACGGCGCTTATACTCTGGAGGAGACCAATGCGGAAGTCGACGGCTACGTTTGGATGTCCAGCTGGGATGTAAGTTATCCGAACGTCCAGACTGCACAGGAAGCGCAGGTGAAAAAGAGCAGACAAAGCGAACCAGTCATCAGTTCGTCCACCAAAGTATATGTTGATGAGCTGTCTGATTATGCAACCGGCACCGTATTCCCGTATGATACTGATCATCCGATCATAGTCAGATGCTTCAACAAATACACCGAGATCCCGACGACCGGTTCCTGCACGCTGACTATCACAAAAATAGTGAAGGGACTGCCGGATGAACTCATAGCCAGCGGCGCCTACACCTTCAAGTGCAGCATTTATGAAGTAGATGAAAACTGGAACCCGTATCCCTATGACAGTCACTACCAGCTGACCGCCGAGACCGATGATTTCGTGAAAAACGATGACGGCGATTACGAAGTCACGTTCTCCGTCGTACTTCCGGAGGGCAGATTCAGCCTGATCGAGCAATGCACACTGGACTACTACAACTGTAATGCCACTTTTGATTATACCAGTAAAAATATCGATAAGGATATATATAGCAGATTACGAATCACCGTAGACGGAACGGAAGAAAACCTTTCCCTGAAGATAACCAATGAGTTCTACCCGCGCGGCGACGGAAGCCTTACGATCTATACCCAGATCAGGGATATAGACGAAGAACTTCTCCGTGAGGATTTCGGCTTCAAGATCACCGGACCCGAAGGCTTCGGCAATAACGGGACAAAGACCGTCTACTTCGGCGATATGGCGCTGTATAAGGAATCGGAGCAGGGCAACTGGTACTTCTATAGTCTGTATCCCCAGCAGGTGCTGGCAAAGGGCAGTGCAGAAAAAACGGGACAGGGCTACGAGTACTGCGGCGTGCCTGCCGGCCTGTATACGGTCGAGGAGATCAACGAGGACGTCAAGTACTATACGCCGACGACTGTATCGTATGCAGGATATTTCCCGGTGTACTCAAAAGCGCAGGATGACCTGGAGCCCGACGCTGACCAGCTCCGCACGGAAGACGATCCCATGATAGTGGAGATCGGGATCAATCCGGACCGCATGCGTGAAAACGCATACGTCGGCTACATCAATTCCTATGAGACGAACGCCGGACTGACCATAGTCAAGGAACTCGGCGAGGACAGCGCGAACGTGGAGATCCCCGGCGAGACCACCTTTATGATCACCGACGAAAACGGCGATATCGTCAAGACGGTCACATATGCGGAGTTCGTGGAAGGAAGCATCATCGTCGACCTTCCGGCCGGCACTTACACGGTGACGGAAGACAAGACCTCCGCACTCACAGGCCTGAGTAATTACGACCTGTCCGTGGCATACAACAAGGATACTGAAGACTATCCGGTGATAGAAGAAGAGGCTACTTTTAGGGGCAAAGCCGCCGCCGGCATTGAGGTCACGATCACCCTCGAAAAGATGACCATCGTCACCGTGACGAACACCTATACCGTGAAAGACATTCCGGATCCGCCTACTCCGACTCCCACCCCGACTCCCGAGCCGACTCCGACTCCCGAGCCGACCGATGAGCCCGAGACCCCCGAGACCGTCGACGTTTCGGTCGAGAAGGTCTGGAGGGACGTGGACGACACGATGCGTCCGGCGAGCATTTCCGTGACGCTGCTGAGAAACGGCGAGGACACCGCCTTCACGGCGACGCTCGACGCCGACGGCGGCTGGAAGTACACGTGGACCGGCCTTGAAAAGGCCGACGCCGAAGGCGTCGCCTACGTCTACACCGTCAGAGAGGACGCCGTCCCCGAGGGCTACACCGTCACCTACGGCGGCAGCGCCGAGGCCGGCCTGACGGTCGTCAATACGGGCGAGGGCTACGAGGAGGTCGGCGAAGGCGAGCCTCCGCTCTACGGCGAGGGCGACGTCGACGAAGAGCCGCTCTATAATCCCGCGGGCGTGCCGTCCACGGGCGACGAATCCAACATCCCGGTCTGGGCGGGCCTCTGCGCCCTTGCCGCTGCG
>JAFZAM010000147.1 GCA_017557265.1 Oscillospiraceae bacterium
CTATCGCGAGGCGGCCGCGCGGGGCGGCGCCGCGCTCTACGCGGAGCTCGCGGACGAGGAGACCGCGCACGCCTCGGAGCTCTCGCGCCTTATCTCCATACTGCTGGGCGGTCAGCCCTCGTAGGCCTCGAAGGGGTGCGGGAGCAGCTGGCTGAGGCGGTAGCTCGTATAGCGGCCGTCGCCTCTTGCGCTGAGTATCTCGATGTCCGAGCTGAACTCGGATATAAACTGCCTGCACATGCCGCAGGGCATGCAGTAGGTCTCGCTGTCGGCGGCGACGGCAAGCATGACGAAGCCCTTGCGGCGGCCGTCGCTTATCGCCTTGGAAAACGCGACGCGCTCGGCGCATATCGTCGCGCCGAAGGAGGCGTTTTCGACGTTGCAGCCGGTATAGACCGTCCCGTCCGAGCAGAGCAGCGCGGCACCGACCTTGAAGCCGGAATAGGGCGCCCACGCGTTCTCCGACGCGGCGAACGCGGCGTTGATGAGTTCTCTGTCAGTCATTTTCGTTTTTCCCTTCCGTCGGCTCCGCAGCCTCCGGGGCGTCCTCAGCGGTCTGAGGCGGCTCCGGCTGCGCGGGCTGTCTGTCTTTTCTGAAAACGAAGAATCTGTATCCGAAGAAGTTGATGAGCGTTACGACGATCTGAGCGGCCACCTTCGCGAGGTACTCGTTTAGCCCCGCGCCGGTCAGCGCGTGGAGGATGAGCGTGCTCGAGCCGAGCGAGATCAGATTGACGATCAGGAACTTGAAGACCTGCAGGAACACGTTGGAGGAGTTCTCTTTTCTGAACGTGATGTTCCTGTTTAGCAGGAAGCCCGAGATGAAGCCCGCGATATAGCCGAGAATGTGGGATATCTCCGGGGAGAGGTGCAGCAGCTCGTGCGACCCGGTGAATACGAGGAAATCGAGGCCGGTGTTGAAGCAGCCGAACACGGCGTACAGGATGAAGGACCTGAATCTGTGCCATATCTTCATTATGAAGTTTTTCAAAGCATTGCTCTCCCCCTTTACGCCGGTCTAAGGCCGTTTATCAGAGAAAATAGGATACGCCGCCCTCGAATATGGGCTGGTAGAGCTCGCCGGCGACGTTTCGCGCGACGAAGTCTCCGCGGCGCTCGGTATGCGCCATCTTGCCGAGAATGCGGCCGTCCGCGCTCATTATACCCTCTATCGCCATTATCGAGCCGTTCGGGTTGACGGACGTGTCCATGGAGGGCTCGCCGTTCTCGTCGCAGTACTGCGTGGCGATCTGGCCGTTGGCGATGAGCTCCTTCAGCAGGCCGTCCGGGCAGATGAACCTGCCCTCGCCGTGCGACACGGGGACGGAGTGCAGCTCGCCGACTCGGCACCTGGAGAGCCACGGCGAGGCGACTGAGCAGATACGCGTCGTCACGTAGCGCGACTGGTGGCGGCCGATGAGGTTAAAGGTCAGGGTCGGGCTCTCGGGCTCGAGCGTCCTTATCTCGCCGTAGGGCACGAGGCCGAGCTTTATCAGCGCCTGGAAGCCGTTGCAGATGCCGAGCATGAGCCCGTCGCGCGCTTTGAGGAGCTCCGTCACGGCGTCGGTCAGGCGCGCGTCGCGGAAGAAGGACGTTATGAACTTGCCGGAGCCCTCGGGCTCGTCGCCGCCGGAGAAGCCGCCCGGCAGGATTATCATGTTGCTGCGCTTTATCGCGCGGACGAACTCGGACGCCGACTCGCTGAGCGCGGCGGGGGTTATGTTTTTAAGGACGAGTATCTCGGCCTCGCCGCCCGCCCTCTCGACGGCGGCGGCGGTGTCGTACTCGCAGTTGGTGCCCGGGAAGACGGGGATGAGCGCGCGCGGCTTCAATTTCAGCAGGGCGTGCGCGGAAGCGGGCTTTTTGTCGCTCGATATCTTCTCGACGCGGCCGGTATCCGGCGTCCTCGTCGGGAAGACGGACTCCAGCGCTGACTCCCACGTGTCTATGAGAGCGGAGAGCTCCAGCGTCTTCGCGCCGATAGCTATGACGGGCTCGGCCGTCGTCTCGCCGAGGAGCTTCGCGCCCTCGACTGGAGCCGCGCACTCGGCGACTATCGCGCCGGGCGTCGCGCACATGAGGTCTGCGCCGTCGCAGGCCTTGAAGCCTGTCATATTGCCGACGGCCATGTCGAATATCGCGCCGACGGCCGCGCCGTAGTCGACGGCGCGGGCGGAGAGGACCTTTCCCTCGAGGACGTGGGCGCGGACCTGCTCCCAGCAGGCCTTGACGGAAGCATAGTCCTTTCCGGGCTCGAAGAGGTAAACGCGGCTGCCCGCCTTTTTAAATTCGGGCGAGACGACGTTCGACGCGTCCTCGGGCGCGATGGCGAAGGAGACGAGCGTCGGCGGGACGTCCATGTCGTTGAACGAGCCGGACATGCTGTCCTTGCCGCCTATCGCGGCGGCGCCGAGGCCGAGCTGCGCGTCGAGCGCGCCGAGCAGGGCCGAGAGCGGCTTGCCCCAGCGCAGAGGCTCTTTGCGGAGCTTTTCAAAATACTCCTGGAAGGTCAGATAGACCTTCTTGTAGTCGCACCCGGAGGCGACGAGCTTCGCCATCGAGACGACGACGGCGCGGCGCGCGGCCTGCATCGGATTGATCTCGGACAGATACGGGTCGAAGCCCCAGCTCATGACGGAGCAGGTCTCCGTATTCCCGCCGCGGACCGGCAGCAGAGCCGCCATGGCCTGCGCGGGCGAGAGCTGTGTCTTCCCGCCGAAGGGCATGAGCACGCTTCCCGCTCCGATGGAGCCGTCGAAGCGCTCTCCGAGGCCCCTCTGGGAGGCAAAATTGAGGTCGGAAACGAGCTTTTCGAGGTATTCGGCGGGATCTCCGCCGCACTCGCGGGCTATGTCGGGAAGCGCGGGGATCTCGGCCTCGCTGTGCTTCTCGGCGCCGTTGGACTGCAGGAAATCGGCGGAGATATCGACTATGACGCGGCCGCCGAGCTTTATCACCATGCGCCTCTCGTCCGTCACGCGGGCGACCTCGGTCGCCTCGAGGTTCTCCTCGTAGGCGAGCTCGGCGAAGCGCTCCGCGTCCTCCCCGGAGACGACGACGGCCATGCGCTCCTGCGATTCGCTTATCGCGAGCTCCGTCCCGTCGAGGCCCTCGTATTTTTTCTTGACCTTGTCGAGCTCGATCTCAAGGCCTTATGCGAGCTCGCCTATGGCGACGGAGACTCCGCCCGCTCCGAAGTCGTTGCAGCGCTTTATGAGCCGCGCGGCCTCGGGATTTCTGAAAAGCCTCTGGAGCTTGCGCTCCTCGGGCGCGTTGCCCTTCTGGACCTCGGCCGCGCACTCGGTGAGCGATTCGAGGTTGTGCGTCTTGGACGAGCCCGTCGCGCCGCCGCAGC
>JAFZAM010000148.1 GCA_017557265.1 Oscillospiraceae bacterium
CGCCCGCGCCGAGCAGCGCGGCGACGGCGTAGCCCGCTATGAGCAGAGCCAGCGGCACGACGTAGACGAGCGCCGCGGCGGAGATTATCTTCTTCGACGGGGTCTCGATCGTCACGGTCTCCCCGACGCGCGCCCCGAGCGGGTTTTCAGCCACGGAGCTTATCGCGCGGCCCTCGCCGCAAAGGCTCGAGCACTCGGCGCAGTTATGTCCGCACGCCGACTGCCGCGTCACCTCGACGACGGCTCTCCCGTCGGGCAGTATCTTTTTGACCGTTCCCTGCTGAGTCAAGGCTCAGTCCTCCCTTATCCCTCTTCGGTCTCCTCGATCTTCTCGACCGAGATGACGACGTCGTAGGTGCCTATGACGCCGACGTCGTCGTAGCCGTCGATGTAGACCTTGGCGGGCACCTGCTTGTTGCCGGTGTACGTGCCGAGGTCGGCGAGATCGGCGTAGACGCTGATGGAGTAAGTATCGACGAGCTTGACGACGCCCTCGGGGCCTCTGACCTTGACGTCGAGGAACAGCGTCTTGACCTCGGCGCGGTAGCCTTCGGTCACGTTGACGCAGGTTATGTTCTTGGCCTGCACGTGCTTGACCGTCAGGCCTCTGAGGTTGACCGTCACGGTCGCCTCCGTGGTCTTGGAGACGTTCTCGAGCTCGTTGTTTATCTTGATCTGGTAGGTGTCCGTGTAAGTCGACTCGAAGTCCGCGAGATCTATCGCGCCAAGCGTTATGACGTTGAGCCCCTCGAGGATCTCCGCGTCGCCCGCGAGGGTTATCTTCTTCGGCTCGATGTCCACGATGGCGTTGGACTCCTTCGCGCCGCCGCCCTCGATGATGTCGACGCTGAGCGGGACCTCTTTGTACATCACTATCGGGACCGTCACGTCGATGAGGCTGACGTCGGTCTCTATCTCGTCGGAGACGACCGGATTGCCGTCTCTGTCGACGAGCTCGAACGTGCGCGACTCGGTTATGGTCTTGTTGAGGTTCTCGCGGTCGACGACGACGTTGGCGTGGTGTATCTGCGAGATGATCTCCTCCGGGCCGCTGACCGTCACGGAGACCGGCGAGAACTCGAGCTGCTTGACCATGTAGCCCTCGGCGGCGCCGCCGTTGAGCAGGCCGTACACGGGGACGGGCTTGCTGCTGAGCTTGGCTATCTCGACCTTCACGTACTCCGGATTCTTGCCGATTATCAGGACGTCCTTCTCGGAGACGCCCTTCGGGAGCTTGACGTCGTAAACGCGGTCGTGCACGCCGGTCGAGCGGATGTCCGTCAGGTCGACGGTGACCTCGAAGTTGTCCCTCGTCATCTTCGTCGACTGGCTGCGCTTGCAGCGTATGGTCAGGGAGACGTTCTGCGTCCCCTGGTCCTTGACGAGGAGCTGTCTGTCGGCGAGGATGTCGTCGGCTCCGATGAACGTCACGGGGATGTCCGAGACGGTGACGTCGATCTCGGTGTTCTCGACGTTGACGACGTAGAGCCACAGAAAGATCGATATGAGGATCGAGACGACGATGAAGAACGCGCGGCTCGTCAGTATTTTGTTGGCCTTAGTTTTTTTCATTTTTCTTCACCTTCGCGGCCCTTTTCTTTTTGCCCTGCTCGGCGTCCTCGTTGAGCAGCTCGTTGCGCAGGAGCTTTTCGAAGAGTTCCTGCGAAAGATGCCGCTTGAGCATGCCGTCCACGGCGACGGAAAGTCCGCCCGTCTCCTCCGAGACCACGACGACGACCGCGTCGCTGGCCTCGCTCATGCCTATGCCTGCTCTGTGGCGCATGCCGAGGTCCCTGCTCAGGTTCGGGTTCTGCGAGAGCGGGAGCATACAGCCGGCGGACATTATCCTCGCGTTGCGGATTATCACGGCGCCGTCGTGAAGAGGCGCCTTCGGATAGAAGATGTTTTTCAGGAGCTCGGCCTGCACGACGCTGTCGACGACCGTGCCGGTCTTGACGACGTCGTCGAGCGCGACCGTCCGCTCGAAGACGATTATCGCGCCGGTCTTCGTGTAGGAGAGGTCCGCGCAGGCGAGGACGGTCTGGTCTATGGCGGCCTCTATCTCGCGCGACACGCCGGAGCGGTTGAAGAGCGAGGTATACTTGGCGCTGCCCACCTTCTCGAACATGCGGCGCAGCTCCGGCTGGAATATGACGATCAGGGCGAGCAGTCCCAGCTCGACTATCTTGCCCATGAGGAAGCTTACGACCTTGAGCTCGAGGAGCGTGGCGACCCAGAGGACGATTATCACGAGGATAATGCCCCTGATGACTCGCGCGCTTCCCGAGCGGACGACCCAGCTCATCACGCGGTATACCAGAAAGGCCACGATGACCATGTCGAGTATGTCCGCGATCCCGATGGATCGGATGTTGCTCCATATAAACGTCGCCGCGGTATTTATAAACTCCATATCCCGGCCCCCTGTCGGCAGGTTCTCATAAGTGCTTTATGTAAACCGTATAGTTTCCGATAGTAATCTAAGTTATTATATAATATCTATACGCGCTTGGCAACAGCGAAAATCAATTTTTATGTCGAGCGCGTCCCGGGCGCAAAAAAACGGATACCGGAGGACCCGGTATCCGTTCGTTTTCCGCTGTTTTCGGGGCTTCAGCGCCCTTTTTCCGTTATGTCCGCGAACTCCGAGACGAGCGCGTCCATGTCGGCGTCCGTCCCTATCGAGATGCGCAGTCTGTCGTTCACGCGCGGCAGATCCCAGTAGCGGACGAGTATCCCCCGCTCGCGGAGAGCCTTGAACAGGTCCTTCGCGGGGAAATCCGGGTGCCTGACGAAGATGAAATTCGCCTTGGAATCCGTCATCTCGAAGCCGAGCTCCCGCAGGGCGGCGGCCGCGCGCTCCCTCGTCGCGATGACGCGGCGGCGCGTGGTCTCGAAATACTCTCTGTCGCGCAGGGCCGCGGCGGCGCCCGCCTGGGCTATGCGGTCGACGGTATAGGAGTTTACGCAGTTTTTGACGGTGTTGAGCGCGGCGATGAGGTTCTCGCACCCCATGGCCCAGCCGGCGCGTATGCCCGCGAGGGAGTGCGCCTTGCTCGTGGTGCGCACGACGAGCAGATTGTCGTATTTTTCGATGAGCCCGGCGGCGGTCTCCGCGCCGAAATCGACGTAAGCCTCGTCGACGAGGACGAGCCGCCCGGGATTTCCCGCGACGATGCGCTCGATATCCGCGAGCGGCAGGGCGACGGCGGTCGGCGCGTTCGGGTTGGCGATGACGACGCCGCCCGGCGTGTCTATGAAGGCCTCGACGGGGACGGAGTAGTCGTCGTTCACGGGGACGTACTCGGCGCTGGTGCCGAAAAGCTCGGCGTATACGGGATAGAAGCTGTAGCCAACGTCGGGCGTCCTCGCCTTCGCGCCGGCGGCGAAGAAGGCGCGGAAGGCCAGCGCGAGCACCTCGTCGCTCCCGTTGCCGGCGAAGATGCGCGACTTCGGCAGCCCCGTGAACTCGGAGATGGCGGCGACGAGGTCTCCGCACTCCCCGTCCGGATAGAGGCGCAGGTCGGCGTTCGCCGCGGCGACGACGGCCTCTATCGCCTTCGGAGAGGGCGGATAGGGGTTTTCGTTGGTATTGAGCTTGATATAGCGCCTGTCCTTCGGCTGCTCGCCGGGGACGTAGGGCTTCATATTCAGCAGGTCGCTGCTCCACATCTCTTTCATTGCTGAGTTCCTTCCGTCTGCAACAGCTTTTTGACGCTCTTTTCCGCCTTGACGCGCGGCACCATGACCTCGCGGCCGCATTCGAGGCATCTGAGCTTGAAATCCATCCCCACGCGGAGCACGGCCCACCGGTCGCCTCCGCAGGGATGCGGCTTCTTCGTTATTATGACGTCTCCAACGTTGATGTGCATCGTTTCTCCAGATATTAACGTTTATTTTCCGCCCTCCGGGGGAATACTCGAAAAAAAGGCTCCGGAGGAAATTATGTTAACTAAAATCCGCATATCTTTCGAGGACGGCGACCGCGCGGAGCTCGCCCTCGCCGAATGCTGAACCCGTCCAGCAGACTCCACCGTATTCATAGCCATCCGGGATCGCTTCCTCTTCGGGCAGCTTCCCGATGCGGACGGTCTCGGTGCCGGGCCTCA
>JAFZAM010000003.1 GCA_017557265.1 Oscillospiraceae bacterium
TGAAAAGCCGTAAAGTCCAATCGGCAAAAGACGTCTATATCATGACGGCTTACGGCGGTAAGTGCGTGTTCTTCGCGCTTAAAGAAAAGACGGGAAAAGATCAGACAAAAGGATCATAGATACTTGTCCATCCGGTCGACGAGATTCTCATAGGCATAGTTAATTTCGTTTTTGAGTTCGTTTTTATGCTCAAGAAGAGCGCTTCTCGCCGCGCCGAGATTAGTCCTGACGGTCCTTCTCTGGTTTTCCACCAGCGAAAGAAAGCCCATCAGCTCGCCCTGCGACTTGAAAAAGCCGTCGCCGGACTTTTCTTCATACTGCCCGCTCCTATACTTATCGAGCACTATTTCATAGCGCTCGCAGGCCTTTGAAACGGCGTCTTTCCACGACAGATAAAGGTCGCTTTGCGCCGAACGGCCCGCCTGCGCGACGAATTCGGGATTGTCGTACAATCCCAGAAGACACCCGGCGAGCGCCTCCGGCTCCTCGTCGATGAGAAAACCGTTTTGCCCGGAAATGACGCCTTCGGAAGCGGAGGAACCGTATATGAGGATAGACGCCGTGCCGCAAGCTGCCGCCTCTCTGACTACGAGGCCGTTCGTGTCGAACGTCGACGGGAAGAGGAAGAGATCGGCGCGGGTATACCATGCGCGGAGAAGTGCGCGGTCGCGGACCGGTCCCATGAAAACGCATTTATCCGAGAGACCCAGCTCAGAGGCGTATTTCTCTATTTCCTCCGCGTCGGCGCCTCCGCCGATAAAGATCATTCTGAAATCCTTATCTTCGTTTCTGAGGCGTTTGAGCGCGTCGAGAATGAGCCTGACGTTCTTATACCACATCATGCGGCCGACAAAGAGGTAAACCGGCACTCCGTCCGGCAGATCGCAGTCCTTTGTCGCCTCGGCTACTGCAGCCTCGTCGGCTCCGCCGAGCGGAACGTCGACACCGTTGCGCATGACGACGAAATCGCCCTCGTAGCCGAGCTTGCGGAGATTTTCTCCCGCTCCGCGGGATACTACCCATACCTCGTCGCAGGAACGTATGTTGCTCAGCAGAGCGCGAAGCGCGCTTTCCTGAAGGAGCCTGCCGCGCAGAGCGTTGGATACGTCAATGTCGAATTTTGTATGGTAGGTCAGTATCACCGGCGCGTCGACGACGTAGCGCAGCGAGCGCGCGAAAAGGCACGACGTCACGGGGCAGTGCGTATGGAGTATGTCGACCCCTGCGTCCTTGATCTGCGACGTTACGGCGGGGGAGAAGGGATATCCGGTCACGTATCCGAGTTTTTTGCGGGTGTCTATGCTCGGATAGCGAAGGACGGGATACTCGAACGCGGAGTCGTCGGCTCCCTCGACAGACGGTGTCGCGACGATCGGACAGCCTCCGAGCGCCTTTATGTTCTTCGCGTAGTTTACGACGCAGTTGGATACCCCGTCGATGACCGGCGGGAAGGAATCGTTGAGGAGACAGATATTCTTAGCCTGCATGACATTCCTTTTCCGAGCGTGAGCTCAATGCCGAAATATGCTTTAAGCGGACACGGGATAGATCCGTGTCCGCTTTCCGTTATTTTTCGAAGCAGAACTTGTAGGGGAGTCCGAACTTGTCGCGCAGTTCGACGAATTCCTTCTGTATGCTCTCGCCGACGGGAACTCCCTTGTCCTTTCTGTCCTGCCAGGCGAGATACTCCTTCTCTCCGGCCGTATAGATGCGCTCCTCGCCGGGAGCCTTCTCGCTCGCCCTCAGCTCGCGGCATATACCGCCCGCGGTCTTCTTGAAGGTCTCAAGACCCATGAAAAACTCGGGATTGATGACGAAGAAGAAATGGCCGAGGCGGAAAAGCTTGTTAGTCCCGTCGGGATTCTTGCCGCTGAGTTCCTTCATATAAGGACCTCCCGCGAGCGCGGCCGAGAGTATCTCGACTATGGTCGTGAATCCGTATCCCTTGTAGCCGCCGGTCGCCTCGCCGAGGCCGCCGATGGAGAGCAGGGCGCACTTGCCGGCGCGCATGTCTTTGAGTATCTGCCCGGAGTCGGTCATCGTGCCGCCGTCCTTCGTGACGACGAGTCCGGCCGGAGTCGGCTTGCCGCTGCGCTCATAGTATTCTATCTTGCCGTTTTGGACTATACTCGTCGCGCAGTCGAAGTTGAAGGGGAACTCCTCGTCCGTCGGCATCGTGAACGTCAGTGGATTGGTCCCCATCATGGGCTCGACGCCGAAGGTAGGCGCGACGGAGGGGCGCGCGTTCGTGCCGGAGATGCCTATCATGCCGGCTTTCTCGGCCATCGTCGTCCAGTAGCCGGCGATACCGTAGTGCGTGGAGTTGAAGACCGTGCCTCCGGCCATGCCGTAGACCTTCGCCTTCTCGATGAGCATCTCCATCATTCTATAGCTCGCGACCATGCCCATACCGTTGTTGGCGTCCATGACGACGGTCGTCGGCGTCTCCTTGACGATATCTATCTTGGTGACCGGAAGGAGCGTTCCGTTATCGATGCGGTCGAGGTATATGGGCTTGAAGCGGTTGCAGCCGTGGCTCTCGATGCCGCGTCTGTCGCTCTCGAGCAGGACGTCGGCGCATATCTTCGCGTCCTCCTCGGGCACTCCGTAGCATTTGAAAACGTCTATCATGAACGAATTTACCTGATCCCAGGGAAGATAAGGTCTGGTCTCCATTTTGAGCCTCCGTATCTTAGCGCCGTCGCGCCCGACCGGGAGCGCGGAACGCTTGTATTTTCTGCTTTTCTTATAGCAAAATAACCGCCAAAAGTCAAGCCGGGCGGCATGCTCGAAACGCTTTCTCTTTACAATTTACGCGCGGTGGAATAAAATGAAAAAAACGGCTTATATAAGGATAAACACATGGAAAAACGCGACGTTTCAAATATCGATCTTTTCCTTTTCGACCTTGACGGGACGCTCTATCTCGGGGAGGTTCTGGTCCCGTTTACGAAGGAGCTGCTGCGCGAGATAAGGGCGAGAGGGAAGAAGTATCTCTTTATGACGAACAACTCCTCGAAGTCCGTCGGCGACTACGTCAAAAAGCTCTCTCGGATAGGCATAGAAGCCGCCCCTGAGGATTTCGTGACCTCCTCGCAGGCGACGATACGTTATCTCAAGCAGTATCA
>JAFZAM010000149.1 GCA_017557265.1 Oscillospiraceae bacterium
AACGCGATCGATGAGAGCGTCGGCAGCAGCGTGAAGCTCGGCATCAACGAAATTGAGCCGAACCGCGCCCAGCCGCGTAAGACCTTTGACGAACAGGCGCTGTCGGAGCTGGCGCAAAGCATTGCCGAACACGGCGTGATCCAGCCGCTGCTGGTGCGGCCGCTGACCGACGGCAGCTATCAGCTGATCGCCGGCGAACGCCGCTGGCGCGCCAGCCGGATGGCCGGCCTGACCGAAGTGCCGGTGGTCATCCGCGAAATGAGCGACAGCGAGGCGATGGAACTCGCGCTGGTGGAAAACCTGCAGCGCGAAGACCTGAACCCGATTGAGGAAGCCCGCGGCTTCCAGCTGTTGATGGAGACCTATGCGCTCACGCAGGAGCAGGCGGCCAAACGGGTCGGCAAATCGCGCCCCGCCGTGGCCAACGCCATGCGGCTGCTTTTGCTGCCGGAAAGCGTGATCGCCATGGTGGAAACCGGCCTTCTTTCGGCCGGCCACGCCCGCGCGCTGCTCGGCCTTTCGAGCGACGCAGCCATGGTAAAGCTCGCCAAGGAGGCCGTTTCCCGCGGTCTCAGCGTGCGCCAGGTCGAGGCCGCCGTGCGCTCCGCGTCGAAAAAGGGCGGGAAAAAGCGCTCCGCGCCGTCCATTTACGCCGAGAGCCTCTCCCACGAGCTCACCGGCGAGCTCGGAAGGCGCGTCCGCATCGTCGAGGGCGCCAAAAAGGGCCGCATAGAGGTCGAATACTACGGCAACGAGGATCTTGACAGGGTGATAGACGCCCTGAAGAAAATAAAGTAACCGAATCGAGGAGCAAAAATGCTGGATATCAAGCTCATCAGAGACGATCCGGACGGCGTAAAGCGCCGCCTGAGGGACAAGGGAGCCGACTCCGACGCGGACATCGACCGCATCCTGGAGCTCGACAAGGCCCGCCGCGACCTCATTTTCCGCACAGAACAGATAAAATCCGAGCGCAACAAGCTCAATTCCGAGGTCCCGAAGATAAAGAAGGAGGGCGGCGACACCTCCGCGCTCTTCGCGCGCATGAAGGAGCTCGGCGCCGACGTCAAGGAGTGCGACGCGCAGCTCGCCGAGGTCGAGAAGGAGTACACCGACCTCATGCTCGGCCTGTGGAACCTGCCCGACCCCGACCTGAAGCCGGGCGGCAAGGAGAACAACGAGCCGCTGCGCTACTTCGGCGAGCCGCATAAGTTCGATTTCGAGCCGAAGCACCACGTCGACCTCTGCACCGACCTGCGCCTTATCGACTACGAGCGCGGCACGAAGCTCGCCGGCAGCGGCTTCTGGGTCTACTGCGGCATGGGCGCGCGCCTCGAATGGGCGCTGCTCAACTACTTTATCGACACCCACATCGCCGACGGCTACGAGCTCATGCTCGTCCCGCACATGCTCGAGTACGAGTGCGGGCTGACGGCGGGGCAGTTCCCCAAGTTCGCCGACGAGGTGTATAAGATCGCCAACCCGACCGACGACCGCGTGCACTACATGCTGCCGACGGCGGAGGCGGCGCTCGTCTCGCTGCACAGAAACGAGATACTCACCGAGGCCGACCTGCCCAAGAAGTATATAAGCTACACGCCGTGCTTCCGCCGCGAGGCGGGCTCCTACCGCAGCGACGAGCGCGGCATGGTCCGCGGGCACCAGTTCAACAAGGTCGAGATGGTGCAGTACACGCTGCCGGAGAAGTCCGACGAGGCGTTCGAGGAGCTGGTAGGGAAGGCCGAGAGGCTCGTGAGCGGCCTCGGCTTCCATTTCAGGACCGTCAAGCTCGCCGCCGGCGACTGCTCGGCCAGCATGGCGCGCACCTACGACATCGAGATACAGATCCCCTCCATGAACGGCTACAAGGAGGTCTCCTCCGTCTCCAACGCGCGCGACTTCCAGGCGCGCCGCGGCCAGATGCGCGTCAAGCGCGCCGACGGACGCATCGAGTTCCTCCACACGCTAAACGGCAGCGGCCTCGCGACCTCGCGCATCCTGCCCGCCCTCGTCGAGCAGAATCAGCGCGCCGACGGCTCCGTCGTCGTCCCGGAGGTCCTGCGCAAGTACCTCGGCGGGATCGAGCTCATCACGAAGGAAACGAAGTAATTTCCTGTATTTGGCAATTATGCCCGGCGTTTTACGCTTTTTCGTAAAAATCCGCGCCGCGGCGCCGCGTTTCCCGTTCAAAACCGTAACCCAAAGCCCGGAACAGGCCTAAATAACATATCAGGAGGTCAATGGAAATGGCTAAGGAAAAGAAAGAGAAGAAGGGCATCGTCAAGGAATTCAAGGAGTTCATAACCCGCGGCAACGTCCTCGACATGGCGATAGGCGTCATCATAGCCGGCGCGTTCGGCAAGATCACCGCCTCCCTCGTCAACGACGTCGTCATGCCGTTCATCGGCTGGATATTCGGCGGCGCCGACCTGACCAAGCTCAACATCGTGCTCCGCGAGGCCGTCATGGACGGCGAGGAGGTCGTCAAGGAGGCCGTCACCATCGGCATCGGCACCTTCATCAGCACGATAATCGACTTCATCATCATCGCGCTCATCGTCTTCCTCATCGTCCGCGCCTTCAACCGCGCCCGCGAGGCGGCCGAGAAGAAGAAGGCCGAGAAGGAGGCCGCCGAGGCCGCCGAAGCCGAGGCCGCTCCCGAGGAGCCTGCCGCTCCGACGACCGAGGAGCTCCTGACCGAGATCCGCGACCTTCTGCGCGAGGGCAAATAATGAAGACCACGACCAAGGCCGTTCTGACCGTGCTCGTCGTCATAGCCGCGGGCCTGCTCTTCTGGCGCGGGGTCCACGTCGCCATGGGCACGGACAGGAAGACCGTGGCCTACGAGACCATGCAGGACCTCATGATCGAGGCCAAGAACGGCTTCATGGACAACTTCGACGCGCTTCAGGACTGCGCCTACCTGCTCTACGACGACGTGGGACTGAGCGTCGTCGCCGCGCGGGACGGGACGCCGTACGTGGATAACGGGACCGAGCGCGTCCCCGCCGCGGAGGTCCTCAGCCCCGAGAAGCTCGCCGCGCTCGAGGCCGTCATGGGCGACTACGAAAGCGGTACGCGCGTCTCCTCCGTCGAGATAACGGAGGACGCGGTGCTGTTTTGCTGCGGCTACTACGCCGACGGCGTCTACGGCATCATCTACGAGAAGGAGCTCGGCAACACGACCCGCTACGAGACCATCGAGCTGACCGAGAACTGGCGGATATACTACCGCCTGCCGGAGACCCTATGACGCCGGAGCTCGCCGCGAAAATGGACGAATACGCCCGGCTGCTGCTGCGCCGCAACGAGGACATGAACCTCACGGGCGCGGCGACGGTCGGGGAGATAGTTTCGCGCCACATACTCGAT
>JAFZAM010000150.1 GCA_017557265.1 Oscillospiraceae bacterium
ACACCATCCCGCGCGAAAAATCAACGGGGAAAAGCGAGAAAAGCGCATATTTTATTCATCGATGAATAAAATATGCGCTTTTCTCGCTTTTCCCCGTTGATTTTTCGCGCGGGATGGTGTATTGTAATGGCGCCTAATCTACGAAAGGAGGTAAATCCGATGATCAACAGCGAGGCGAACGTAAAGTAAATATTCCCGGCGCGGACGCGGGAGGCGTTGGACTCCCCCGCACGAGCGCGCCGTTTGAGTAACTTTCGGACAGTGGAGACCGCAGGACGCAGCCACATACGGGAGCTGCTTCGCTGCGGTGTTTTTATGCCCATTTTCTGCCATAAAATGGCGCGCCGCGGTCCGAACGCAAGCAAAGGAGAACGAAAATGAAGCTTATAGATATAACCAAGGACAACTGGCTGGACGTCCTCTTCCTGACGACGAACGAGACGATAACGGTCAAGGGGAGCGGCGAGCCCTACGAGGCGAAGGGCATGCCCTCGCTCTGCGAGGAGTTCGTCGCCTCGAACGCCCTCTCGATAGTCGAGTCCGTCTACGAAAAGGGCTGGACGATAAAGGCCCTCGAGCACGAGGGGCAGCTCGTCGGCTTTACGATGTACGGCCGCGAGGAGGACGACGAGGACGGGGAAGACGCCGATGACGAGCCGCCCGAGATCTGCCGCATCATGATAGACCGCAGGTTCCAGAACAAGGGGCTCGGCACGCAGGCGCTGAAGCTGGTCATAGACGAGCTCAGGGCGGACTACAGGTGCGCCGCGATCGAGCTCTCGACGGACCCGGAGAACGCGCGCGGCCTGCACGTCTACCGCAAGCTCGGCTTTAAGGAGACCGGCGAGACGGACGACGACGAGATCGTGCTCCGCCTCGAGCTCGGCGCGCCGGAGCCGGAAAAGCCGGCCGACACGGGCGTTTACGAGCTCGCGGACACCGAAAAGGCGCGCCCGCTCTTCGAAGGCTGGGAGGCGCTTGACACGGGCGTCCTCTCGTGCCTTGACAAGGTCATGGGGAAAATATACGTGACCGACCTCGAGGCGCCGAAGTCCGCGATGGCCGTCTGCTTCGACTTCCTCTTCGTGACGGGCGAGCCCGAGCTGAAGCTGCTTCAAAACTTCCCCGGCAAGTGGAAGCTCGCCGTCCCGCAAAACGAGGCCTGGGCGAAGCTCATCGAGGACAACTTCCCCGCCTATAAGCGCGTGCGCTACGCCATGCGCAAGGACAACGCCTTCGACCGCGAGAAGCTCGAGGGCTTCGTGCGCGCGCTGCCGGAGGGCTACGAGCTGCGCAAATTCGACGGGGAGCTGTACGATATCTGCAAAAACGACGACGAATACGAGGACTGCGTCGCCGGCTTCGGCTCGAAGGCGAAGTTCCTCGAGCTCGGGCGCGGCTGGGCCGTCATGAAGGACGGAAAGCTCGTCGGCGCCGCCTCGTCCTACTCGCGCTACGGCGGCGGCATCGATATCGAGATCGGCGTCAACAAGGACGAGCGCAACAAGGGGCTCGGCTCCGCCGTCGCCGCGAAGCTGATACTCTCCTGCCTCGACGAGGGGCTCTATCCCGCGTGGGACGCGGCGTGCAAGCTGTCCGTGCGCCTCGCGGAAAAGCTCGGCTACGTGTTCAGCCACGAATACGACGCCTACGTTATCGAGTGATACCCACTCCCGCACGGGCGGGAAAAAGGACGTGAAAACCAATGATGATAGACGGATTCGAGGTCAGGCCGCTCGACGAGGGCGACGAGGACCTCATTGAAAGAAACGTAAACGAATACGCCGACTCCAAGGCTCCCGCGGAGCCGCGCACGGAGGACGAGCGGCTGGTCTTCCGCGCCTCCGACGGCGAGGGAGCCCTCGCGGGCGGGTGCATACTCAATATCCGCAGATGGGGGCGCGCCGTCCTCAGCACGCTCTGGGTCGACGAAAAGCGCCGCGGCGACGGCCTCGGCTCCATGCTCATACGCGAGGCCGAGCGCGCCGCGCGCGAGAAGGGCTGCGACCTGCTCTGCCTCGGCACGATAGACTTCATGGCGCGGCCGCTCTACGAAAAGCACGGCTTTGAGCTCTTCACCCTCACGAGGGACTACCCGCGCGGCCACGAGGCCTACTCCCTCTCGAAGCGGCTCGACCGCCCCGCGCCGGACTACGTCCCGACGCATAACGGCGCCCCCGCGCTCTATACGATAGAGCCCGGCTCCGAGGAGGACCGCAAGGCCGTAGGCGACGGCCTCGCCGCCTACTGCGAGCGCTTCGTGAAGGACGCGCACGACGACATCGACGTCGGCAGGAAGCTCGTGGACGCGGACGGGAGGATGATCGCGGGCGTCTCCGCGCTGGTCTCCGGCTGGGAAGCGCTCGAGCTCGACTGCGTCTGGGTCGACGAAAAGTACCGCGGGCGCGGGCTCGCGTCGCGCCTCCTGCGCGAGGTGGAGCGCGAGGCGAAGGAAAAGGGCGCGTACATGGCGCTGGCCGACTGCGTCGACTGGACGCTCGGCTTCTTCGGCAGGCAGGGCTACGTCCCCTGCGGGACCCTCCGGGACTACCCGCGCGGGCACGACGCCTACGAGCTGGAAAAAAGATTTTGAGATAAGGAGAAACACCATGGAAATAAAACTCATACCCGTCACGGAGGATGACCGCGAGGCCGTCCTCGCCCTCTCCGTGCGCGAGGATCAGCCCTTCGTCGCGACGAACGAGGCGTCCCTGCGGGAGGCCGAGGAGGCCAACGCGGAGCAGCCCGGCGTCGCGCGCCCCATCGGCGTCTACGCGGACGGGAAGCTCGTCGGCTTCTGCATGTTCGCCTTCGACCCGGAGGCCGAGGACCCGGACGACCGCTACTGGCTCTGGCGCTTCATGATAGACAAGTCCGAGCAGGGCAAGGGCCTCGGGCAGGCCGCGCTGAAGGAGATAATGAAGTACTTTAAGGATAACGGCGCGGACGTGCTCCGGCTCTCCACCGAGCCGGAAAACGAGCTCGGCCTGCACGTCTACCGCAAGCTCGGCTTCCGCGACACCGGCATCATAAGCGGCGGCGAGGCCGTCCTCATGCGCACGCTCAAGGGGCCGAACAAGCTCGTCAAAAACGTTTACGGCGTCGATATAGACAAAGCTCTGCACATCAAGGGCAGGAAGGGCTACGGCGTGAGCGCCGCGGTCTGCGACTCCGACGGCGACGTCCTGCAGTACTGCTCCGGCAGCGGCCGGTACGGCGAGGACTTCCCGATAGACCCGGACACGCTCTTTCAGGCGGGCTCCGTCTCGAAGCCGATGTTCGCGCTGACGCTCCTGCGGCTCGCCGACAAGGGCCTCATCGACATAGACGCGGACATATCGGGCGTCGTGCCGGAATTCGTCAAGAAAGGCCCCGTGACCTTCGCCGCGCTGCTCAGCCACACGGCGGGGTACAACCTGCACGGCTTCCCGGGCTATCCGGCAAACCATGAGCCGTTCACGCTGGAAGACATCCTCAACGGCAGGGGCATAACGCCGAAGCTGCGCCGCATACGCCCTTACGGGGAGCAGTACATGTATTCCGGCGGCGGCTACACGCTCGCCGAGCTCGCCTTCACGCGCCTGACCGGCACGACGCTGCGCGAGGCGTTCCAACGGGAGGTCGCGGAGCCGCTCGGCCTGAAGCGGACGGGCTATTTCCAGCCGCTCGACGAGGACCTCGCCGCGAACGCCGCCTTCGGCGGGAGGCTCGGCATCAAGGAAGACCCCGCGCACGGCTGGCACTACTACCCCGAGCACGCGGCCGCGGGCCTCT
>JAFZAM010000151.1 GCA_017557265.1 Oscillospiraceae bacterium
GATCGACGCCCCGGTCCCGCTCGTGGCCCTTCGGGACGGGACGGGCAGCCTTATGCGGCTACCGGAAGAGAATTGTTGTTCTCAGTTATTTTTAAGGTTTGCCGGTTTTATAGAGGGCCGACGCCTCTGCTCGCTTAACCTGCCTCAAGGTCCCCGTCGAAACCATTACGCCCCCGTATGGGAGCCGCTCCCCCGCCCTTTGCGGGCGGGGGACGGCGGAACGCTTAAAGCTCTCAGACCTTCTCGGGCGCGGGATAAACCACGCCGAAGGTCTCGACCGTGACGGTCTTCATGCGCTGATCCTTGCGCGGACGGTCGTCCATGTCGGTGACGGTCTTGGCGATGCGGTCGACGACCTCGATGCCCTCGATGACCTTGCCGAAGGCGGCGTACGCGCCGTCGAGATGCGGGGCGTTCTTATGCATGATGAAAAACTGGCTGCCGGCGCTGTTCGGGTCCATGGCGCGGGCCATGGAGAGGACGCCGCGCTCGTGCTTGAGGTCGTTTACGAAGCCGTTCTGCAGGAACTCGCCCTTTATGTGGTAGCCCGGGCCGCCCATGCCGGTCCCCTGCGGGTCGCCGCCCTGGATCATGAAGCCGGGGATGACGCGGTGGAAGATGAGCCCGTCATAAAAGCCGGAGCTCACGAGGGAGATGAAATTGTTGACGGAATTCGGGGCTATTTCGGGATAGAGCTCGGCCTTGATGACGCCGCCGTCCTCCATCTCGAAGGTCACGATGGGATTGCTCATTGTATTTCCTCCTGATCAGTTGTTTTTCTCTTTCAGAGCGCGGTCGATGACGCGCTTGGCGTCCCGCTCGGCGGCGGCGTCGCGCTTGTCGTGGAGCTTCTTGCCCTTGCAGAGGCCGAGCTCGACCTTGACGCGCGGGCCGCTGAAGTACACCGACAGCGGGATGAGCGCCATGCCGTCGAGCTTTACGCGTCCGTAGAGGCGCATTATCTCGCGCTTGTGCATGAGGAGCCGTCTGTCGCGCATGGGGTCCTTATTGAAGATATTGCCCTGCTCGTACGGGCTTATGTGCATGCCGCGCACGAACAGCTCGCCGTTTTTGACGGCGCAGTAGGAATCCTTCAGATTCAGCTTGCCCTGACGGATGCTCTTGACCTCCGTCCCGGCAAGGGATATGCCCGCCTCGAAGCGCTCCTCGACGAAATACTCGTGGAAGGCCTTGCGGTTTTGCGCGACTGTCTTTATTTTCTTTTCCGCCATGGTCCTCCCCCGCTTTCGCAGTTACTTGTTGTCGACCTCGTACATGTGCGCCATGAGCTCGAGCATCTGGCAGGAATAGCCGAACTCGTTGTCGTACCAGGCGACGAGCTTGGCGAAGCGGTCGGTCAGCGAGATGCCGGCCTTCGCGTCGAAGATGGACGCGCGGCGGTCTCCGAGGAAGTCGGAGGACACGACGTCCTCGTCGACGTAGCCGAGGATGCCCTTCATGTACGTCTCGCTCGCGAGCTTCATCTCGGCGCAGATCTCCTCGTAGGTCGCGGGGTCGCGGAGGTTGACCGTCAGGTCGACGACGGAGACGTCGAGCGTCGGGACGCGGAAGGACATGCCCGTAAGGATGCCGTTGAGCGAGGGGATGACCTTGCCGACGGCCTTCGCGGCGCCGGTCGTGGACGGGATGATGTTGCCGGAGGCCGCGCGGCCGCCGCGCCAGTCCTTCGCGGAGGTGCTGTCGACGGTCTGCTGCGTGCCGGTCATGGCGTGGACGGTGGTCATGAGGCCGCCGGTGATGCCGAACTTGTCGTTGATGACCTTCGCCACCGGCGCGAGGCAGTTGGTCGTGCAGGAGGCGGAGGAGACGATGTCCATGTCCTTGGTGTAGGCGTCCTGATTGACGCCGTAGACGAACATCGGGGCGTCATTGGAGGGAGCGGAGATGATGACCTTCTTCGCGCCGGCCTTGAGGTGGGCCGAGGCCTTCGGGATATCCTTGAATTTGCCGGTGCAGTCGAGCACGTAGTCGACTCCGAGGTCGCCCCAGGGGATGTCCTCGGGCTTGTCTCTGTTGACGATCGCGATCTTCTTGCCGTTTACGACGAGCGCGTCGTCCGTATACTCGACCGTCCCGGGGAAGCGGCCGTGCACGGTGTCGTACTTGAGCATGTACGCCGTGTAGTCGGGTCCCTTGTGGGGGTTGATGGCGACGAACTCGAAGCGCTCGTCCTCGATGCCCGCGCGCAGCACGACGCTGCCTATCCTGCCGAAGCCGTTGATACCGATCCTGATACTCATTTTTTATGCCCTCCGTTTATTTTTAAGCCCTCAGGCTTTGCGTTCCTTCGCGAGGAGCAGGCGCTCTGCGAGCGCGTACTTGCGGCGGCTGTGCGCGCCGTCGAGCCCGAGCTCGTAGTGCACGCCGCCGGCCGTGAACATGATGGTCTCGTTTTTCTTGCCGTGGCAGAGCGCGAAGTCGCTCAGCTCGGCTACGGGGAAGGACTTGTCCCCTATCGTTATGGCGTCCTCCGTCAGCGCGAGGCGGCCCTGCGCGACGCGCTCGAGCTTGTGGCCGTCCCCGAGGCTCGCGAGCCACGCGCCCTCGTCGGAGAATATCTCCCCGCCCTTTTCCACGCGCGCCGCGAGCTCGCCGCGCTGCCAGTCGTCCCAGTCGGCTATCGTCTTAAACGGGGCGCCCTCGGCGAAAAACGCCTTGTCCGTTATCTCCGCGCGCATGCCGCAGGAGCAGGAAAAGACGTTCCCCTTCCCGCTCATCGTATCGACGCCGCCGCATTTCGGGCAGATGAAGAGAGCCTCCTCAAGGCCCTCGGCCAGGCGCTTTCCCTTATATGTGAACATCTCCGAGCGCTGGGTCTCCCAGGCGTCCTCATATATGTCGGCGAGCACCGAGTCGTGTATCTCGGCGACGCTCATCTTCCTGAGCTCCTCCGGCTGATAGACGCGCACGACCTGACCGCGCATATTGCCGCGGCGGCGCTTTTTCGCCCAGCGCGGGTCTGCGAGGTAGCCGCCCTTGAGGCGGAACGTCACGACCGGGACGCCGGCGGTGCGCAGGAGCTTGGCCGTGCTCGGATGGAGGTCGGCCGTCCTCCCGTCGAAGCTGCGCTCGCCCTCCGGGAAGAAGCACATGTTTTTCCCGCTCTTGAGGCGGCGTATCATGCCGAGCGTCGCGGAGGCGTCCGTCGAGCCCTTCACACGCCCTATCGGGGCGGCCATGGCCTTCATGAAGAGCGACTGCAGCCCCATGCGGAAGCTGTGCTCGCTGGCGAGAAAATACATGTGCTTGGCAAAGGACAGACCCACGAGGAACTGGTCCCAGTAGGTCGTATGGTTGGCGACGACGATGTACGGGTTCGGGAGCTTGAGCGGCCGCCCGAAGCGGAAGCCGTAGCGGACGCGCGTCGCTATGGACATGGGCAGTCTGAGGAAATTATAGACCAGTCTGTGCCAGTTATAAACGGCGTCCATCCCGTCGCCTCCCTTCCATTTAGATATTATCACACGCGGGGAGTGAAAACAACCTCAAACTGACCCCGTAAAGAGGCTCACGACTATCATCGCGAGGCACACGACGAAAAAGAGTATGAAGCCCGCGTTTATAAACAGCGCGTTGAACATGCGCCCCCGCGGTATCGTCACGGGGCCCGGCCTGCAGACGAAGCGGCGGCGCTTGACTATGAGAAGTATTATGCCCGCGACCGTGAGCCCGAGCAGCGCCTGCGAATAGAGCGCGGCGAGCAGCGCCGGGCCTATCGAGCCTCCGAGCCCTGCGAGGCCGGAGAGGTCCCCGCCGTCGAGCGCGCCCCGGAAAGCGGAGACGGCGCTCTCCTGCAATCCCTCGACGTCAACCTTTTCCATCACGAACGAGGACACGACCGAGCCGATGAAGTTTACTATCATGTGCAGACCTATCGTATAGCGGAGCTTGCCCGTGCGCGCATATATGAACGCGAAGAACAGCCCGAGGCCGAATGCGTAGAAGAGCTGGAAGAAGTTGCCGTGATAGAGCGCGAAGACGGCGGCCGAGAAGATGATCGCGGCCTTGTCCCCGTAGCGGCGCAGGCGGCCGACTATGAGCCCGCGGAAGAGTATCTCCTCGAGGATGGGCCCGAGGATGACGGCGAATATGAGCGTCATAAGCGGGCTCGAGGAGCTCACGGCGGCCTCGATGGGGTTGACCCCGCCGCCCGTCAGCTTTCCGAAGAGCATGCTCAGCAGCGTCCCGACCATGCTCAGCGGGTACATGATGCCGAAGCACATGATTATCGCCTGCACGAACTGCCCGAAGGTCATGTCGTGCCTGTCCGCGGGGAATACCGGCACCCCGCTTATTATCGCGAGGCAGACGGGCAGGCCGACGGCGTACATGGGCAGCATCGAAAGCGCCCAGACGTACCAGTCCTTTTCGGCGAGGTGCGGGGCGAAATACGCGACGAGCAGCTGCAGGACGTACGTCACGACCGCCGTCACGACGAGCATGACGAAAAACGAGAGCGCCACGCGCGATATCTTTTTCTTTTCGGATCTCGGGAAGGTCTCCGTCATATCTCTGTCCTCCCTTCGCGGCGCGTAAGGCGCCGCCACGTACATATTAAAATGCCCCGGCGTTTTAGTCAAGGGCGGCCGCGGAGAATGATTAGCACTCTCGCTCAAAGAGTGCTAAAATTAACGTTCCGTTCATAAAATAATGCGTATTTGTTCATGCGGACGCGGTATCCTACAGGCGATGAAGCTATCGGATACCCGCGAACGCGGCGCGGCGGCCGCGAAGGCCGCCTGCGACATTTAAACATGAACGGAGGTTTTTATCATGTTCGATCTTATGCCCAGAAAATATACGACCTACAATCCCTTCCGCGAGATGGAGAAGTTCTTTGCCGGAGCGAGCGGCGCCGACCGCGAGTTCAGGACCGACGTCCGCGACGAGAACGACGCCTACACCATTGAGGCCGAGCTCCCCGGCTTTGCCAAGGAGGACATCAACGTCGACGTCGCAAACGACGTCCTGACGATAACCGCAGAGCGCAAGCCCGTCGAGAACGGCGGCGAGTACATCTGCCGCGAGCGCCTCTTCGGCACGTTCTCCAGGAGCTTCGACGTCTCCTCCGTCAAGGTCGACGGCATCAGCGTCCGCTATGAAAACGGACTGCTCACGCTGACCCTTCCGAAGAAGGACAGCGTCATCCCCGCCTCGCGCCACCTCGACATCGAGTGATTCCACGCGCAGAAAAACGGCACGGTCAAATGACCGTCCCGTTTTTATTTTGCGTTTTATTTTTTGTCCGCCATGCCGAGGCTGAGGTCGCCGTCTTTTATCCAGCCGAGCTTTCTGCACAGCAGGCAGAGCAACTTGC
>JAFZAM010000152.1 GCA_017557265.1 Oscillospiraceae bacterium
CACGGAGCTTCCGTCGTCGTCGCGGACCGCGGCTTCGTAAAGCACAGCGGCCAGGGCGGCGCGGGCGTCGACCACTGGCACGGCGCGGTGCGCAATCCGTGCAGCAAGATAACTCCCGAGATGTACTCCGACGTCGCGATGCAGGTCTCCGGCGGCTACACCAACGGGGCCGCCCGCTACATAATCGGCATGGAGGGCTGGGACGCCCTGCTCGAGCTCGAGCAGATGGGTCTGCAGATCCGCGACGAGGAGGGCGAATTCAAGGATACCATCTGGCGCGACGAGGAGACGAAGCTCCTTTTCGCCTACGACGTTGACAACAAGCACTGCCTGCGCATATACGGCAACAACGTAAAGCCCGTAGTCGCCCGCGAGATGCTGAGCATGGGCGTCAAGGTCTACGAGCGCATCTGCGTCACCTCCCTGCTGACGGAAAACGGAGTCAAGGGCGCGCGCGTCATCGGCGCGACCGGCGTCAACGACAGGACGGGCGAATTCTATATCTTCAAGGCCAAGGCCGTCGTCCTCGCGACAGGCGGCGGCAGCCGTCTCGGCTCCTTCGCGCCGTTTATGACCGCCGGCTCCGCCATGACGGACATAAACCTCGTCAACATGGGCCACACGATAGCCTGGAATGCGGGCGCGGAGATGGTCATGATGGAGGCGCTCACGCCGGAGTTCGGCATGGGCACCGGCCTCGGCTACGCGCCGTACAGCATGGGCAATACGGACAACACCTATCAGGGCGCGCGCGTCGTCGATACCAACGGCAAGTACGTCCCCTATGCCAACACCAAGGGCGAGCTGCTTACCGAGGAGAAGCAGATATTCCAGGCTGCCGACCCCGACAAGTTCGTCATCGGCCACGGCATCGGCCTCGCGACCCCGGTCACGTCGGACTACAACGTCACGACGCTCGACCCGAAGCTCGCGGAGAAGATACGCAGCGGCGAATACAGTCTCCCCCTCTACGACGACTTTGCCGGCATGCCCGAGAAGTCCCGGAAAATAATCTGGAACCTCATGCTCGCTCAGGAGGGCAAATGCCGCGTCCCCATCTTCGAGAATCTGCAGGCTTGGGGCTTCGACCCCTCGCAGGATATGCTCCAGTACGCGATATCCGCCGATAACGGCATCCACGCGCGCACTTCCTGGCTCGCTCCTGAGCAGACCCCGAAGACGTGGGTCTCGACGAAGCGTCAGGGCGGCGTGTTCACCGACTGGAGGCTCCAGTCCTCCCTGCCCGGTCTCTTCGTCGCCGGCGGCAACCCGCTCTTCGGCTCCGGCTGCCACGGCGAAGCCCAGACCACCGGCCGCTACTGCGGCAGGCAGGCCGCCGTCTTCGCCAGGAACCATCCCGCCGTCGAGCCCGAGCGCGGTCAGATAGACCGCGAGAAGAACGAGGTCTATACGCCCGTCACAAAGGGCGGCGACGTGGGCTGGCACGAATTCAACGCGGCTCTCGCGCGTGTCTTCCAGGATTACTGGAACGTCAAGACCGAGGAGATATTCGACCGCGGCCTCATCCGCATGGCCGACCTTCGCAGGACCGAGGGCAACCGCATGTACGCCAACAACCCCCACGAGCTCGCGCGCGCCATCGAGTGCTACCGCCTGACCGACCTCGCCTCCTGCTACTGGCAGTCGGCGAAGGCCCGCAAGGGCTCCTCGAAGCTGCTCGGCTTCATGAGGATAGACTACCCGAACGTCGACGAGCCCGAATGGCACAAATTCCTGCCCGTTTCACAGACCGAAAAGGGCGTTCAGGTCCGCGAGGCTCCCTGCGACTACTATCTGCGCGACCCGTATTTGACGACGCTGCACGACAACTACGTCAAATACGCGGAGCTAGACTGAGAAAGGAGCGGAGAAAATGGCCACGTTTTCATATCCCAGCATAGCCGAGCCCAGCCGCATTCTTCTTTTCGACAAGGATAAATGCGTCGGCTGCAACGTCTGCGTCAACACCTGCTCCTCTGACGTCATGATCCCCAATCCCGAGAAGGGCGGCGAGCCCATCGTCCTCTTCGCGGAGGAATGCTGGTTCTGCGGGAGCTGCGTCCAGGAGTGCCCGCACAAGGCGCTGACGCTCATCCCCACCGCCTCGCAGCGCATCTCGACCATCTGGCGGCGCAAGGCGACCGGCGAGGAGTTCCGCATGGGCATGCTCGATCCTCCCGCGCCGAACACGACCCCTCCCGTCGGGCGCAACCATTAAAAGAAAAACGGCGTTTTCCGTTTTTGGAAAACGCCGTTTCTTTATGCTGTTTTCTATCTTGCTCTGAGCTGCCAGAAAGCGACCGCGCTCGCTGCGGCGACGTTCAGAGAATCGACTCCGCGCGCCATGTGTATACGCGCCGTATAGTCGCAGTGCGCTATCGTATTCGCTGCCAGCCCGTCGCCCTCGGCGCCGAGAATGAGCGCGAGCTTCGGCTCTGAGCAGAGCGCCGCGTCGTCTATGGCGACGGATTCGTCCGTCAGCGCGAGCGCGACGGTCTTGAAGCCTAGCGCCCTGATATCCGAAAGGCCGGGCTCGGGCCAGCCGCTGGTGATATACGTCCACGGGACCTGGAAGACCGTCCCCATGCTGACGCGCACGGCGCGCCGCACGAGCGGATCGCAGCACGAGCGCGTAACGAGCACGGCGTCTATGCCGAGTGCGGCGGCCGAGCGGAATATCGCGCCGATGTTCGTCGAGTCGACCACTCCCTCGAGTATCGCTATCCTTCGCGCGCCGGAGCAGACCTCGTCAAGCGGGCGCGGCGCAGGGCGGCGCATCGCACATAATACGCCTCGCGTCAGCTTGTAGCCGGTCAGCGCTTCGAGCACTTCCCTGCCGCCCGTATAAACGGGTATATCGCCGCTGCGGGCAATTATCTCGTCTCCGTCGCCTTCTATGTGTCTGCGCTCCATGAGCAGCGAGACGGGTTGAAGCCCCGCGTCTAGCGCGATCTTTATGACCTTGGGGCTCTCGGCTATGAAGACGCCCTTGTCCGGCTCGAGACGGTTTCGAAGCTGCGGCTCGGTCAGACGCGCGTATACGTCGAGCGCGGGATCGGCGGCGTTTGTAATTTCGATGATGTTCGGCAGGTCTATACGTCTCCGAAGAATATTTTGCTTTATTCTATCAACGGACAGCCGTTCAATCAAGCGGCAAAAAAAGCGGCGCGGAGGTCATTCCGCGCCGCTTTTGCAGGTCATGCTTATTTGTAGGAATCGAGAACGGAGACCATCTTCGCGGTCTGCGCTCTGGTCGCGTCTCCGCCGGGGAGGAACGCTCCCTCAGGAGTGCCGTTGATGATACCGGCGGCGGACATGGCGGCGACGGCCTCGGCGGCAAAGTCGCTTATCTGGTCGGCGTCGGTAAAGGTCTTGGCCTCGCCCTCGGGGATGGCGATGCCCATGACGTTCGCGTAGCGGAAGAGCATGGTCGCGAGCTGCTCTCTGGTGACGTTCGCGGTCGGCTGGAAGAGTCCGCCGCCGACGCCGTTGACGATGCCCTTGGAGGCCGCCCAGGCGATAGCGTCGGAATAGTACTCATTGGCGGGAACGTCGGAGAACGCGGCGTCAAACTCGCCATCGGGCTCGCCGGCGAGCCTGTAGAGGATGACGACGAAATCGCGGCGGGCGATGTTGTCGTCAACGCCGAAGGTGCCGTCTCCGTAGCCCTTGATGATGCCGCGGGAGGCGAGGTCGGCGATCTGCTCAGCGGCCCAGTGATCCTCGGGCACGTCGGTAAAGCTGACTTTTTCGGCGGAGGCGACGGCGGGGATCCTGTCGGCAATGCTGCCGCCGAAATCATAGATCTTATAGGACCTGTCCTGAGCGCCGGCAGCCGCGACGAGGCCGCGGAATCCCTGCTCGGTGGCGTAGGAGCTGGAGGTCGGATTGAGGCTGGCTTTGTCTTCGCCGGCGAGGGTCACGATGCCGTCGAGGAGGCTCTTGCCCGCTTCGTTGACGAAGGTCGAGGGATCGACGCCGATAGCGGCGAGACCCGCCATCGCGAGACCCGTGGAGCAGGCGTCCGCGCTTCCGGTATAGCCGCCGATGGCGCCGTTTTCGACCTGCGCGGCCTTAAGGGCTTCGACGCCTTCGTCGACCGCGGCCTTGACGTCGGCCTCGGAATACCACGGCGCAAGCGCGAGCATCATCGGAGTGATGGCGTCGACGCCCCAGGTGGTGTCGAGCCAGCCGGCCTTATTCTCAACGGCAGCGGCGACGAGCGCGAGGCACTTCTCCTCGCAGTCGTTAAACTGCGTATAGGCTATGAGGATATAGGGCATGGCGTAGACGCTCGCGGCTCCGTCGGTAAGGGCGCCGCCCTCGGCAAAGGTCAGCTCGTCGAGCTTGGCGACGGCGTCGAGCTCCACACCCTGCGCGGTCGTAAGCTGTCTGGGATCGAAGTTCATGGCGGCGAGCGCGATGATATTCTTCGCGGCGTCGCTCGGAGAGGCGGCGGCGTCGATGGCGGCGACGGCCTTGTCGACCATGGCCTGCTTCTGCTCGTCGTTAAGGATAAATGTCGTATCGGGGAAGAGCGCCTGATACGCCATCATGTCGGCCGCGAGCCACGGGGCGTTCGCGTCGTCGGCGACGCCGGAGAGGGCGTACTTGGCGGCGATGTTGTCGCGGAGCTCGTCGGCGGTTATCTCGGCTCCTTCGCCGGCCGTGAGACCGCCGACGTCGAAGGTGATCGCGTAGATGACCTCGCCGCCGGTCCAGTCGGCGTTATAGAGGTTCTGGACCTGGATGCAGTCGGGCTCGCCGTCTCCGTCGGCGTCGACGTCGACCGTGAGCTCGGTCACGCCGACCGTAGTATCGAAGTCTCCGGCGATGTAGGTCATGCCGTCGGGCTTGTAGTTATAGGCGAGGACGCTTTCTGGGAAGGTCAGGTCGACTTTCTCCGTGCCCTCGGGCAGAGCGACCGTATAGAGCGTCACGGGGTCGCCGGGAACGGGATTCCAGTTCTCATCATAGGTAAAGGTCGGATATGCGCCGACCTCGGCGGACACCTGAGTCATCGGCTCGCCGTCGACGGAGGCTCCGAATATATACTCGAAGGTGATCGCGTAGAGGACGGGACTGTTCCAGTTTTCATCATAGGGGGCCTGGATCTGGATATAATCGGCGGCGCCGTCGGCGTTTGCGTCGACTTTTCTGGTGGCATAGACGTCGCCGTTCATGAAGTCTTCATAGTAGCCGTCCAGCCAGGAGGTGGTGTCGTCTCCGTCGACTATAACGGGACCTTCGCCGGTGCCGAAATAGTTATATGCGAGGCAGTTGGCGGCAAACGCAAAATCGACCTCTTCTACGCCGTACGGGATGCGGATCGTATAAAGATCGACGAGGTACTCGGTCGCTTCGCCGAGGTAGGAGAACGAGTACTTATAGCCGTTCTTTTCAGTGGAGACGTCCCAGAGCTGCGTCTCGGTGCCGGCAACGTTGGCCTGGAACTGAGGCTTGAAGTTGACGACGTACTGCATGTCTCCGCCGGAGGAATAATCCTCTGCGTAAGGAGTCTGGACCCAATAGTAGTAATCGTAGTCGCCGGTGTCTATCGAGGTCTGCCCGGCGGTATCGCCGTAGGCGGCCACGTACTCGCCGTTGGCGTCGTAAGCGTATACGATGAACGTGTTCCCGCCGAAATCGATCGTTATCTTGTCGATCGCGACGAGCGGTATGCTCACCGTATAGAGGTTCGTCTTAACGCTGGCGCCGGCCATCCAGTCATAGTATTCGTAGCCGTCTACGGTCTCGAATACGGACAGTTCTTCGCCGTTGGCGATGGCCTTGGGCGGCGCGGCGGCCTCCCCGTCGGCGAGAGCGAGGACGGGCAGCATGCCGGCGATCATTACGAGGGCCAGCAGCACCGCAAGCAGGCGTTTGGTCATGTTCTTTTGCAAAACAGTCACCCTTTCTGAATATTATATTTTCTATAGTAAATTTGAATTGCGCACAGTGTGACGGTACGGAAAAGGAAAAACCGCGCAAAACCAAACTGTTTTGCACGGTTTTTACAAAACGCACATCCTCCGGGGAAACAGGCTCGCAGCAAGTATCCTGACTTCGCTTCAACGTCTCCCCCGCCTTCTCGGCTCCCGCCAATGGCACGCTTTCGCATGGGGTCGACTCAGCTACACAGTGGCCGGTCCGCTGAGGATTCGCACCTCATTCCATAACTGCGCCCTATATTCTATTACTTTTTTAAGATAGAGTAAAAAAGAGGATTTGTCAAGCGAAATCGGACCGGAGAGGCCGTGAAAAACTCGAGGGATCACTCCGGATCGCGCAGCAGCTCGGCTACGAGCTCCGCGCCCTTGACGAGATCGTCGGCCTCGGTATATTCTGCGGTCGAATGGACCCTCTGCATGCCGCAGGAGACAACTATGCCCGTCGTGCCGCGGAGGGCTATGATGTTGTTGTCGCTGCCGCCGAGCGTGTACGTCAGCTCGCCGGAAAGTCCGAGCTTTTCGCAGGCTCTTTTGAAGCGGCGCACGACGGGATGATCCTCCGGGACGTCGTAGGCCACGAGGTATTCTTCAACGGCAAATTCGAGCTCGGCGGCTCCTGCGTTCTCCTCGAAAGTACGGCGAATGTCGTCTATTATGCGGTAAGCCTTCGCATGGTCGAGGCTGCGCACCTCGCCCGTCACGACGCAAGTCTCCGCGACGACGTTGTTCGCCGACCCGCCGGAGACGGTGCCGACGTTCATGGTCGTATCGTCCCCGACCCAGCCGGGGACGAGCTTCGCGACGGCAGCGGCGGCCGCCGTAATGGCGTTTATCCCGGTCTCGGGCGCGAAGCCCGCGTGCGCGGCCCTGCCCTTGAGGGCGGCCTTCCAGCCTATCATGGTCGGAGCCCGGAGCGCGGCGCTCCCGACGGGGCCCGCGAGGTCAAAGCAGTAGACTTGCCCGGACTTGAGGGGCAGTGCGTCGTAGTCGTAGGCCTTCGCGCCGCGGCCGAAGACCTCCTCGGCCGCCATGAGGATCACTACGACGGGTCTGTGCGCGAGCTTTTCCTCGCGCAGATGGCGCACGCCCTCGAGAAACTCGACCACTGCGCAGAGGTCGTCGCCGCCGAGGACTGTATCCCCCGCGCTCGTAATGCGTCCGTCGGCATGCACGACGGCGCGCTTGCCGCGGGCGGGTCCGACGGTGTCCGTATGTCCGAGGAGCAATATCGGCTCGGCGTCTATATCGCCCGGCAGATACGCATAGATATTGCCCGCACTGCCGCCTATCTTCGCTGCAGCGCCGTCCTCCCTGACCTCGAAGCCGAGCTCCTTCAGCTTGCGGATAAGGACGTCGGTCATCTCCCTCTCGCCGTAGCTCGGAGAATCTATCGGGACGAGCTCGGAGAACTCCTTTATCATTCTGTCTCTGTTTATCATAATAACTCCCGCTCATGCCGGGCTCCCGGCGGTCTTTTATCCCATTATAGCAGGAAACGGCCCGCTTTCAAGAGCGGAAAACGTATTGTCACGCGCTCCGGCGTGTGATAAATTATGTGTATAGGAAACTCACCTTACAGATCGGAGTTGAAATGAAATGCCGGACAATAAAGCCGTATTTCAGCCCATTCAGGTCGGGCCGCTGCGCGTGAGGAACCGCATCGAGCTCTCCCCCGCCGAGCCCATGCTCTGTACGAAGGACGGGCTCGTCACGCCGGAGTTCGTGGGCTTCACGGCGCAGTTCGCCAAAATGGGCGCGGGCATCGTGACCGTCGGCGACAGCCCCGTCACGCAGGCATACGCGAACACGAACCACTACGTCGTCAATCTCGCCGACCCGTTTATCGTTCACGGGCTGTTCCGCGTCACCGACGCGATACACCGCTGGGGAGCAGTCGCCTCCATCGAGCTCAATCTGCGCGACGAGCGGCTCCCGGCCGAGTTTTCCCACGACGAGGTCAAGGATATCATCCGCGCCTTTGCAGACGCCGCCGAGCGCTGCCGCAAGGCCGAGTTCGACATGGTCATGCTCCATTTCGGGCACGGGCACACGGCCGCGTCGTTCTACTCCCCGCACGTCAACAAGCGCACGGACGAGTACGGCTGCCAGAACTTCGAAAACCGCACACGTTTCGCGCTTGAGATGATAGACGCCGTGCGCGAGCGCATAGGCCCGAACATGGCCATCGAGGTACGCATGAGCGGCGACGAGATATATCCCGAGGGCGTGCATTTCGAGGACGCCCTGCGCTTTGCGAGGGCCATCGAGGACAGGATAGACCTCCTGCACGTGAGCGCCGGCAGCATGTATGAGCCGAGCACGATAGCCCACATCATCCAGAATACCTACATGCCGCGCCCGACTAACCTCTATCTTGCCAAGAAATTCAAGGCCGCAGGGCTTAAGATACCCGTCGTGAGCGTCGGCAGCTTCGACATGGAGTCTGCGGAAAAAGCGGTAAGCGAGGGCGAGTGCGACATGGTCGCCATGATACGCGCGTTCCTGGCCGACCCCGAGATGATGCTCAAGTTCAAGGCCGGAAAGGCCGACGAGATCCGTCCGTGTATCCGCTGCGGCGCCTGCACGGGCGCAGACCCCCACGGCTGTCCGAAGCCGATTCGTTGCGGCGTGAACGCGCCTCAGGGGCGCCAGCCGCTCTTCGACGAGATACCTCCCGCCGAGCCCGGGAAGAAGGTCGTCATCGTAGGCGGCGGCTGCGCCGGAATGGAAGCCGCTCGCAGGCTTTCCGAGCGCGGGCTTAAGCCCGTTCTGTTCGAAAAGGAACCGCAGCTCGGCGGAAGTCTCCGCACGGCCGGCGCCAACCCCATAAAGAGCGACGTGCGGCGCTACGCGGAGTGGTCCGAGCGCATGACGCTGAGAGACGGGAACATTGACCTGCGCCTAGGCGTCGAGGCCACGCGCGAGCGCATACTTGCCGAGAAACCCGACGCGCTGATAATCGCGGTCGGCAGCGAGCCGATAATACCGAATGTCCCCGGAGTCGACGGCGCGAACGTCTGTCTCGCATCGGAGATAGACAGAGGCATGATTGTCCCCGGCAAGCGCGTCGTCATCGTAGGCGCGGGGCTTACAGGCACCGAGACAGCAATAACGCTCGCGCGGGACGGGCACGACGTGACCGTCCTCGATATGCTCAGCTTAAACGAGCTGCGGGCGCGCGAAAAGGCCATCGGAACGGCCGTAAAGCTGGCTCAGGACGCTGGCGTTAAATTCCTCGAAAGGCACAGACTCGCCGCTATAGCCGCAGATTCGCTCACGGCGCTCGACGCGGACGGACGCGAGGTTCTTATCCTCTGCGATACCGTCGCGCTCTCTCTGGGCGTACGGCCGCGTACGAAGGTCATCGAGAAACTCGAGGGTCTCGTCGAGGAGACGTACGTCGTCGGCGACTGCAACAACAGACAGGGCAACGTCACCTCCGCAGTCCGCGAGGGCTTCTACGCGGCGATGAACGTCTGACAGAGTTCAAAATACTAAAGCCGGCCCCCGTCGCAGGACGGAGGCCGGCTCTTTCTATGCACTTTGCGTGATATGCGCCGGTCGTTTTACATGCTCAGCTCGGTGCGGGAGATGAGGTCGTTCTGGCCGTTGCGGTGCATCTCGACGAAATAGACGGAGAAGCCCGCGATGCGGACGACGAGGTCCTTGTACTTCTCCGGCTCCTTCTGCGCGGCGCGCATGGTGTCGGTGGAGACGACGTTTATCTGGACCTCCATGCCCATCATGTCGAAGAAATAGGTCTTCAGGAGGTCGGCCAGCTTCTCGACGCCCTCGGTCCCCTTCAGGCATCCGGGGCTGAACTTCAGGTTCAGCAGCGTGCCGTTGGCAAACTGGCGGCAGTCGATGAGACCGACGCTGTTGAGGACGCCCGTCGGGCCGTTCTTGTCCATGGACTGCACCGGGGAGATGCCGTCGGCAAGGGGCTCGCCGACCTTGCGCCCGTCGGGAGTCGCGGAGGTGCTCAGGCCGAAGGCGACGTTCGTCGTCACGGGCCACAGACCCGCGCTCCAGCCGCCGCCGCGGATGCTCGAGCCTTTTTTCACGGCCTCGGCGAACACGTCGGACGCCCAGCGTACCCACGCGTCGGCCTCGGGATCGCCGTTTCCGTAGTGCGGGGCCTCGTTCTTGATGTAGTTATAGAGGTCCTCGTGGCCCTCCCAGTTGTTCATGAGGGCGTCGTACATTTCAGCGGGAGTGCAGCGCTTCGTCTTCTCGTCGAAGCAGAGGCGCTTTATCATCTGCAGGGAGTCGGCGAGGTTGCCGATGCCGACGCCGGCGATGCCGGTGGAGTTATACTTCGCGCCGCCCCACATGACGTCAGCGCCCTTCTCCATGCAGCCGTCCATTGTCGCAGAGACGACGGGCAGCGGCATGAACTGGCGGGCTATGTATTCGAAGCTGTTGGTCAGGCTGATGTGTATCCTTACGAAGTAGTCGACCTGCGTTTTATAGGCATCCAGCACCTGATCGAAGGAGGTGAAGTCCTTCAGATAGCCGGTAGCAGGTCCGGACTGCCTGGCGGGGATGCGTTCCTTCGTCCTGCGGTCGAACTGCGGGAGGGGGTTGATGCCGTTGTTGATGCCGACCATGAGGGCGTTGACCATGTTGAAGAAGTCGCCGCCGCCGGTGCCGCCGCAGG
>JAFZAM010000153.1 GCA_017557265.1 Oscillospiraceae bacterium
CCCTTCCCCGACTCGCCGCCCGCGCAGACCTCCTCGACGCCGTCCAGCCACGGGGAGACGTCCATCGGGCCGAGCAGCGGCTCGGCGACGATGAGCCTGTGCTTGACGGGAAGCTCCGCGAAGACGGGCAGACGGCGCTCCGCCATCTCCTGGTTTTCCACCGTACAGCCGACGGCGACGTTATCGTACCCGTCGCCCCAGTCGGGCGGGAGGCAGCTTCCCATGCGCTCGATGCGCTTTGTGAAAAAGCAGAAGGTGCAGTCCGAGCGCTCGCGCATCATCTTCCAGCAGTCGGGCCGCCAGTCGTCAGCGTCCGCGAGCAGAAAGTCGGACGTGAAGCACGTATAGACCCAGCTCCCGAGGGGGAGCTTCCAGCCGCCGGAGCGGTCGCGCCGGAGGGGCAGGTCGAACGCGGCGGTCTTGCGGCATTTCGACGCCGTCGCGCCGAAGGACTCGTCGCGGCGGTATACGTAGCAGTGCGCGCAGCCGGGGCTTATCTTCGTGCACCCGTGCCACGGGTTCCAGCCGTCGTACATGCGCCGCGCCTCCTTTGATCTTATTATTTTACCATGAGCAAAAATGCTTGCTCGCAAGGGCATTTTTGCGAAGCCGTCAATGTGCAGGGCGAGCGCAGCGAGCGGCGGCGAAGCCGCAAAGTCTTGCGTAGCAAAACTTTCCTGCATACATTATATATCTGTATGTGTCAGCAGGCAAGAAAAAAAGAACGGCCGGGCTCGTCGGACCCCGGCCGTATTTATTCGTTTTCAGGCGTATATCTCCCGCTCGGAGACGCACTCGCTCTTTATCTTCCCGACGAGGCTCTCCAGCGCCGCGACGACGTGCGGGCGGATATCCCCGCCGATGAGGACGAACATGATGTCGTCTCCGACGGCGAGCTTTCCTCGGTTTAGCCAGACGCGGACGTATTTTATCCCGTCGAGGGCGTACGTCTCGGCTATCGCGGCCTCGACCTTCTCCGCGTCGTAGGAAAATTCCATGCCCGCGACGGGCGGCAGAACCGTCCTGCCGCCGCGCGCCTGCTCTCTCGGAGTGAGGCGCACGACGCCGTTATGAATGAGATACATGCCGACTTCGCGCGAGGCCATCTCGCGCTTGGCCTCGCGGAGCCACGCGTCGGCGGAGGGCGGGGCGTCGCTCTGCGAGGCGCACTCGGCCGAGCCCGCCGAGGCGAGCATCTTCAGCCCGTGGTCGAGCGCGGGAAGCACGGCCTGCAGATTCTCCCTCGCGGCCTTCTCGCTGCCGGGGAGGTTCACGATGAGCGTTCCGCCCCGAATGCCCGCGACGCCTCTGGAGAGGCAGCCGCGCGGAGTTATCTTCATGCTCTCGGCGCGCATCAGCTCGGGGATGCCGCGCGTCTCGCGCTCTATGACGGCGAGCGTCGCCTCCGGGGTCACGTCCCGCGGGGAAAAGCCCGTCCCGCCCGTCGTGACGGCGAGCGAAATGCTTTCGTCGGCGCATCTTATAAGCTCGGCCTTTATCATCTCGAGCTCGTCGGGCACGACGGACGCGCTCACGACCTCGTAGCCCGCCTTTTCGAGCATGTCTCGGACGGCGGGGCCGCTCGTGTCGACGCGCTCGCCGGCATACCCCTTGTCGCTGACGGTTATGACTGCTGCCGTGTAACTCATGCCTCTTCCTCCCTGCGAAAATCTCCGTGCGCGCCGCCCGTCTTCTCGAGCAGGCGCAGATCGGTTATGACCATGTCCTTCTGGACGGCCTTGCACATGTCGTAGACCGTCAGCGCGGCGGTCGCGGCGGCGGTCAGCGCCTCCATCTCGACGCCCGTCCTGCCCGTGCAGGAGACTGTCGCCTTAATCTCGACCGAGAGCTTCTCCTCGTCGAGGCTGAGGTCGAGGTCTATCCCGCCGATCGCGATGGGGTGGCACATGGGGATGATGTCCGGCGTGCGCTTGGCGCCCATGACGCCCGCGACCTGCGCGACGGTCAGCACGTCGCCCTTTTTCATGCCGCCGCTCTTAATGAGCTCGAACGTCTCGCGGCTCACGAGAACGGAGACGGCGGCGGTCGCTTTGCGCTCGGTGGCGTCCTTATCCCCGACGTTTACCATCTTCGCGCGCCCCTGCGCGTTGAAATGCGTGAAATCCTCCTGATTTTTGACCATGGGGACCCTCCTCACGGCGGCTCAGCCGCCTATCCTGTTCATGTTCCGGGCGGCGCCGCTGCGCTCGGAATACGAGAGCTCGTCGTGCCGCTCGGGCTTGCTCATGACGGCCTCGCGCATCTTCGCGGCCATCTCGTCCCTCGTCAGGCCCTTGATGCATATCTCAGCCGGAGAGTGCAGGCAGGGCTTTATCATGCCGTCGGCGGTCAGCCTGATGCGGTTGCACCGCGCGCAGAAATGCGAGCTCACCGGCGTTATTAGGCCGAGGCGCCCCTTCGCTCCGGGGAGTCTGAAGAGCCGCGCGACGCCGTCGGCCTCGTTTTCGGGGACGGCCTCCGGCAGCTTTTCGAGGACGGTGTCGGCCTTTATATACGCGGACGGGGGAAAGTCCCCGCCGTCGTACATGGGCATCAGCTCTATGAACCGCACGTCTGCCCCGAGCGTCCTCGTGAGCTCGGCGATGGGGCGTATCTCGTCGTCGTTGAAGCCGCCGATGAGCACGGCGTTGAGCTTTATCTTGTCAAAGCCCGCCTCAAGCGCGGCGTCGATGCCCTTCAGGGCGTCGTCGAGCGTCCCCCGCCTCGTCATATAGGCGTATTTTTCCGGGTCGAGCGTATCGATGCTTATGTTCACGCGGCTGACCCCCGCCTCGCGCAGGGGCTTGGCCAGCTCCGGCAGGAGCGTCGCGTTCGTCGTCAGGCACACCTCGCGTATGCCCTCGACGGCGGAGGCGCGGCGGCATATGGAGAGGACGTTCTTCTTGACGAGCGGCTCGCCGCCCGTCACGCGAAGCTTCGTTATGCCGAGCGAGGCCGCGGCCTCGACGGCGGAGATCATCTCGTCCTCGGTCAGCATCTCGTCGTGGCGGCGCTTGCATACGCCCTCGTCGGGCATGCAGTAGCGGCAGCGGAGATTGCATCTGTCCGTTATGGAGAGTCGCAGATAGGTTATCTCGCGTCCGAATCCGTCTTTCATATCAATACCTTCCGAAGGTGCAGTTGGGGAAATGACACTCGGAGCACATCTGGCAGAGCCCGCCGTCCCCGAGCTTTACGATGTCGGCCTTGGTCAGCCTGTCGCCCGCGAATATCTGCGGCAGGAGCACGTCGAACATCGTGGTCGGAAGGCTGATCGCCGCGCCGGGCACGCCGAGGACGGGGATATCGCCGAGGTAGGCCACGAGCGTCATGTTGCCCGGCTGGGAGGGCACGCCGTGGGAGACGATCTCCGCGCCGAGGGCGCGAATCGCCGTCGGGGTGAGATCGTCCGGGTCGACGGACATGCCGCCCGTGAAGATGAGAAAGTCCGCTCCGCTCCCGAGCATGCGGCGGGCGGCGGCTTCTATCATGGCGAGATCGTCGTCGCATATGGCGACCTCAACTATCTCGGAGGGGTAATGAGCGAGCTTGGCGCGCACGACCGGCTCGAACTTATCCTTTATGCGGCCGGAATATATCTCCGAGCCCGTTATGATGACGCCGGCCTTCCTGTGCCCGTAGGGGCGCAGGTCGAGGAGCTTCCGCTCCGCGCAGAGCTTTTCGGCCCTTATTATCTGCTCCTCCTTCGTCACGAGGGGGACGATGCGCATCGAGGCGAGCCTCATGCCGGGCTCGACGGGATAGTGGTCGGGTATGGTCGATATCGTTATGTCGCCGATGGAGTTGACTTCGCGCAGGAGCTCCGTGTCGACGCGGAACATGCCGCGCGCGTCGGCCTTGAGGAGCACCTTGCCCTCGGACGGGCCCTCGTAGTGCGCGCCGGGGACGGGCGCCATCGCCGCCATTCGGAGCGCGCAGTCCTCCTCGTGAACTTCGCCCGCATTCTCCTCCCAGATGAAGACGGTCTTCTTGCCGATATCGAGGAGCTTGGGGACGTCCTCTTCGGCAATGACGTGGCCGCGCTTGAAGGCGGCGCCCTTGAAGCCGTCGCGCATGGCGGTTATGTCGTGGCAGAGGGTCATGCCTATGGCGTTTTCGACTGCTATCTTCTTCATATCAGCATCCCTTTCAGTTTCGTTCCGGCGGCGAGCTTCCCGCTCCCGGCGGGAATGATCGCCATCGCGTCGCAGCCTATGGCGCTGCTGAGCACGACGTTGCCCTGCTCGCGCGGGAAGACGATCTTCGCCGTCCCGCCCGAGAGGTCGAGTCCGCCGCGCAGAACGCGCGTCGCGGGACTCTTCTTGTCAAACGCCTCCGCGAGCTCGATATCGAACTCCTCCGGCTCGAAAGCGCGCCTTCCGCAGAGCTTCAAAAGCGCCGGGCGGGCGATGAGGTGGAAGTTCGTGAGCGCGGCGGCGGGGTTGCCGGAGAGCGCGCAGATGAGCTTTCCCTGCGCGGCCCCGTAAGCGCAGGCCATGCCGGGCTTTATCTCGCAGCCCGCGAAGAGCATCTCCGCGCCGGCGCTTTCCATCGAGGCGGGGGTCAGGTCGTAGTCCCCGACGGAGACGCCGCCCGTCGTGACGACGGCGTCGCACTCCGCGAGCGCCCTTTCGAGCGCGGCCTTTATCGCGGGGACGTTGTCAGCCGCTATGCCGTAGGCTACGGGCTCGCAGCCGAGCGCGAGCAGCGCGCCGGAGAGCGTATAGCGGTTGGAGTCGGTTATGAGGCCGGGCGTGAGCTCCGAGCCGACGGGGACGAGCTCGCTCCCGGTCGATATGACGCCGACGCGCGGCCTTTTGAAGACCTCGACGGAGGCCTTGTTCTGCGCGGCGAGCGTCCCGAGAAGGCCGGAGTCTATCACCGAGCCCTTCGCGGCGAGCATGGCGCCCTTTTTGACGTCCTCGCCCGCGCGGACGACGTTGTCCCCCGCCCTGACGGGCTCGAAGAGCGTCACGCTCGCGGCTGTGAATTCGGTCTTTTCGAACATGACGACCGCGTCCGCGCCGTCGGGTATGGGCGCGCCGGTCAGTATCTTCGCGGCCTCGCCGGGCGCGAGCGCGCGGGTCGGGATCTTCCCGGCGGGTATCTCCTCGACGACCCGCAGCGTTATCGGCTTTTCGCGCGAGACCGAAGTCAGGTCGGCCGAGCGGACGGCGTAGCCGTCGTAGGGCGAGCGGTCGAAGTGCGGGACGTCGAACGCCGATACGAGGTCCTCCGCGAGTACGCGCGACCAGCATCTGGCCAACGGGACGGTCTCCGTCCCGACCGGGCGGACTGCCCCGCATGCGAGCGCGCGGGCCTCGGTATATGAAACGGTCTTTGCCATGTGTCTACTCCTTAAGCGTGATGATAGCCTCCGCGGGCAGGCGTACGAGGACTTTTTCGGCCCTTACCGCTGCCCACGTCTCCTTCGGCAGCTCCATGCCGACGAGTCCCTGCGCCTCCTCGTAGGGGCGCAGCATCACCGTCACGGAAAACGGGTTTTCTATCTCCTCGACGACGGCGCATAGGGCGGCGTTTTCCTCGTTTTCGTTTTCGCACGGAGCGACGTCGTGCATCCTTATGCCTATGTGCGTCAGCCCTTCCGTCTCGCCGGAAACGGCGAGAGCCAGCCCCCAGTCCTCGGCGAGGACGCGCCCGTCCTCAAGGACGCGGGCGGGGGTGATGTTCTTGCAGCCGGTCAGCCTCGCGCCGTTTACGGTCAGCGGGGCGGCGAATACCTCGTGCTTTTCCCCCATCGTCTCTATGCGGCCGTCTCTCATGACGGCTATATGCGAGGCGATGCGGAAGGCCTCGTCCCTGTCGTGCGAGACGAGCAGGACCGTCCTTCCGAAGCTCTCGATGACCTCGCGGACCTGCTGCTCGAGGCTGAAGCGCAGATGCGCGTCGAGCGCGGAAAACGGCTCGTCGAGCAGCAGCACCTCCGGGTCGTTGACGAGGATGCGCGCGAGCGCGACGCGCTGCTGCTGGCCGCCGGAGAGCTGGGCGGGCTTTTTCTTCTCCGTGCCCTCAAGGTGCATCATTTTTATCATTTCCGCGGCCCGCGCGGGGCGGTCGCTTTTATCGCGCACGCCGCAGGCCACGTTCTGCTCCACGGTCATGTTCGGGAACAGCGCGTACTGCTGGAAGAGATACCCCACTCGGCGCTTCTGCGGCGGGAGGTCTATGCGCTTATCCGAATCGAAGAGCACGCGCCCGTCGAGCACGATCCGTCCGCTGTCCGGCCGCTCTATGCCGGCTATGCATTTTAGCGTCATGCTCTTTCCGCAGCCGGACGCGCCGAGCAGCGCGAGCACGTCGCGGTCGGCCTCGAAGCTGACGTCCAGCAGGAAATTGCCGAGCTTTTTTTCTATATCGACGAAAAGAGCCATATCATGCGCTCCTTTCCCTTTTTTGCTTCTTTTCGAGCATGTTGACCGCGAGCAGGACGACGGCGGATATCGCCATGTTGACCAGCACCCATTTGAAGGCGAGCGCGTCGTTGTCGGTGCGCCAGAGCTGGTAGACGGTCGTCGAGATCGTGGCGGTCCTGCCGGGGGTATACCCGGCGATCATGCTTGTCGCACCGTATTCGCCCAGCGCGCGGGCGAAGGCGAGCACCGTCCCCGCGAGGATGCCCTGACGGCAGGCGGGCATGCGGATGCGCCAGAAGATAAAAGTATTGCTCAGGCCGAGCGTGCGCCCGGAATAGGCGAGCGTCTCGTCGAAAGACTCGAACGCGCCGCGGGCCGTCCTGTACATGAGCGGGAAAATGACGACGCTCGTCGCGAAGATGGCCGACCACCACGTCATCGTCATTTTTATCCCGAACGCCGAGAGGAAGAAAGAGCCTACCGGGCGGCGCGGCCCGAGAAGGCACAGCAGAAGATAGCCCACGACCGTGGGCGGGAGCACGAGCGGCATCGTCAAGATGACGTCGAGCACGCCCTTGACGAGGCGCGGGGCCTTGGCTATATAGTACGCGGCGAAAATGCCCGCGAAGAATATGATCACCGTGCTTATGACGGCGATGCGGAGCGAATTGAGGAGTGGGAACCAGTCCATATCGTCACCTTCATAAGTCGAGGGCGGACGGTGTGATGCCCGTCCGCCCTCCGGTCCAGTCTGTCAGGAAAGCGGGCTGAAGCCCACGGACTCGAACACGGCGCCCGCTTCGGCGCCCTTGAGATAGTCGAGGAAGGCCTTGGCGGCAGCCTCGTTCTTGGTCGTCTTCAGCACGGCGGCGGGATAGATGACCTGCCCGCACATGTCCTTTGTCGCGGTGTCGACGACGGTCAGGTTAGCGGAGAAGGCGTCGGTCGCATAGATGATGCCGCAGTCGACGGCGGCCTCGGAGACCTGCGTCGTGACCTCCTTGACGTTGGAGCCGTAGGTGATGACGCCGGCGTTGGCGAGCTCTTCCTCGTTGAGCTCATAGTAGGCGAAGATCTTCTGAGTGTACTGGCCGACGGGGACGTCGGAGTTTCCCATGGCGAGAAGGATCGTGCCGGCCTTGAGCCCGGCGACGAGGTCGTCATAGGAATTGATGCCGGCGGGGTTGCCCTCGGGAACGGCGAGCGCGACCTTGTTCTCGAGCAGGTTGACCCTCGTCCCCTGCAGGACGAAGTCGAGCCCGTCGGGATTGCCGCCCTCGGCGTCCTTGGAGGCGTCGAGCGCGTTCATCTGCTTGGGAGCGGCGGAGATGAAGAGATCGCAGTCGGCGCCCTTGGTGATCTGATCTTTGAGCGTGCCGGAGGAGTCGAAGTTGAATACGAGCGTCACGTCGGGCGCAACGGCCTTGTACTTCTCGGCGATCTCGGTCAGCGTCTCCGTCATGGATGCGGCGGCGAACACGATCAGTTCGGTCTTTTCCTCCTGCTTTTTCGGAGCGCAGCCCGCGAACAGGCAGAGCGTCAGGCACAGGAGCAGGATGATCGCGATGGCTTTTTTCATGGTATACCTCCTATAAAAATATCCGTCTTCTTGCAGACGGACATAGAGATACCATGCGGCCATCACACCGCCGGGCTTACATATCCGTCTCCTTTTCAATAAGGAAGGCCGCCTCGTTTCCAAAACGACCCTGAGCCGGGTTTCTCCCGGACACGGTCCCGGCTCCTTAGCTTCCGCCTTAGGAGAGGGGACTCGAAGACGCACTTATTTTATTACTGCGCGGCGGCTTTTGTCAAGCCTCCGCGCCGCGGGCTTCAGCGCGGTGGCGCAGGTGTATGCCTATATGCCCGACGCCGAGGACGACCACCGCCGCGAGCAGGAAGATATCCCCGCCGTAGACGGCGATGAGCAGCACGGCGGCGACCGGGAGCGTCGCCCCCGGGACGGGGACGCAGAGCAGACTGCCGTAAAAGTCGCGCATGGTGCGCCCGCTGCGGAAGTAGCGCAGCCAGAACACCTCGTAGAGCAGCATCAGGACGAGCGCGCCGCCGAGCCACGCGAGCCACGGCTCCCACCCGCGCGGGTCGTGGTTTTTGAAAATGAGCGCGAGGCAGCTGACGAGCACCTCCCCCGCCCGCTCGAGCGCGAGCAGGACGCGGGGCTCGTTTTTCGCGTATTCGTCGTAGCCCGCGGGCTTCGCCCCCGTCCAGAGCGCGTTCGGGACGAACAGCATGACGAGGAAGACGAGCCCGACCCACGAAAATCCGAAGCGCAAGTCGCCGCCTCCCCGTTATTTGAGGTTATCGTCGTAGACGGCGCGGCTGCCGCCGATGAACTTCGGGCGCGTCCTCGCCGCGGCGAGATGGGCCTCCCCTATCGCGGTCAGCTTCAGGCGCACGGGCACGGCGACCTTTTTAAGATGCATGCCGATGAGCGTGTCGCCTATATCCAGCCCCGCGTCGGCGCGTATCTCCTCCACGGCGACGGGGTCGCTCATGGCGCGGTACGCGGCGGTGGCGAAGGAGCCGCC
>JAFZAM010000154.1 GCA_017557265.1 Oscillospiraceae bacterium
CGCCCGCGAATACGTGACCCGCATCGAGAGCGCCATCGGCTGCCCGATAACCTACGTCTCCGTCGGCGCCGAGCGTGAGAGCATCATCCTGAGATAACGGGGGAGAAGGACATGACGAACAAATTCGAGTCGCCGCTCGCTTCGCGCTACGCGTCCGAGTATATGCTGGCGCTGTTTTCATCCGACACGCGCTATCAGACGTGGCGAAAGCTCTGGGTCGCCCTCGCGCGCGAGGAGATGAAGCTCGGCCTGCCCATAACGGAGGCGCAGGTCGCCGAGCTCGAGGCGCACGTCGGGGACATCGACTACGAGTGCGTCCGCGCGAGGGAGAAGGAGGTCCGCCACGACGTCATGGCGCACGTCTACGCCTACGGGAAGGCCGCGCCCTCCGCGGCGGGGATCATCCACCTCGGCGCGACGAGCTGCTACGTGACCGACAACGCCGACCTCGTCATATACAGAGACGCCCTGCGCCATCTGCGCGGGGAGCTGCTCGCGGTGATCGCCAATCTCGCGGACTTTGCCGAGAGGACGAAGGCCGTCCCGACGCTCGGCTACACGCATTATCAGCCGGCGCAGCTCGTGACCGTCGGCAAGAGGGCGACGCTCTGGATGCAGGACCTGCTCTCCGACCTCGGCGAGCTTGACTTCGCCATCGAGAACATCAAATTCCTCGGCTGCCGCGGCACGACCGGCACGGAGGCGAGCTTCCTCGACCTCTTCGACGGCGACGAGGAGAAGATAGACGCCATGAACGCGGCGCTCGCGGCCGATTTCGGCTTTGCCGAGTGCTTCGACGTCTGCGGCCAGACCTATCCGCGCAAGGTCGATTCGCGCATCTTGAACGCGCTCTCGTCCATAGCGCAGAGCTGCTCCAAGCTCGCGACGGACATACGCCTCATGCAGCACGACAGGCAGCTCGAGGAGCCCTTCGAGGACAGCCAGATAGGTTCCTCCGCCATGGCGTACAAGCGCAATCCCATGCGCTGCGAGCGCATCTGCTCGCTCTCGCGCTACCTCATCGCGGACGCGATGAACGCGCCGATGACGGCCTCGGCCCAGTGGCTCGAGCGCACGCTCGACGACTCGGCCAACCGCCGCATCTCCATGCCGGAGGGCTTCCTCTGCGCGGACGCCGTCCTGCGCCTTGCGAGAAACGTCACCGACGGCCTGCGCGTCAATGAGAAGATAATAGACCGCGCCGTGCGCGAGTACCTGCCGTTCATCGCGACGGAGAACCTCCTCATGGAGGCCGTCAAGCGCGGCGGCGACCGCCAGCAGCTCCACGAAACGATCCGCCGCTGCTCCATGCAGGCGACGGAGAAGATGAAGGCCGGCGGCGAGTGCGACCTGCTCGAGCGCCTCTCGGCGGAAAAGAGCTTCGGCCTTACCGAGGGCGAGATGCGGAGCATCCTTGACCCGCGCCTTTATATAGGCCGCTGCCCCGAGCAGGTGAGCCGCTTCGTAGCGAAGGTGCGCCCGCTGCTCACGGAGGCCGACACGGCCGCGGACAAAATAGAGGTCTGAGAGGTATAAGGCCATGGACAAGATCCTCGTTCTGGATTTCGGAGGGCAGTACGACCAGCTCATAGCCCGCCGCGTGCGCGAGCAGCGCGTCTACGCCGAGATAAAGAATTTCGACCGCATAACGACGGACGAGATAGTACGCGAGGGCTACCGCGGCGTCATCTTCACGGGCGGGCCGAACAGCGTGTACGACCCCGCCTCGCCGCACTACGATCCCGCGATACTGGACTGCGGCGTCCCCGTCCTCGGAATATGCTACGGGGCGCAGCTCATGGCGTACATGGGCGGGGGAGAGGTCTCCGCCGCCGAGAATTCCAGCGAGTACGGCAAGACGCTCCTGCGCGTAAAGGACTGCGTCCTTTTTAGGGACGTCCCCGCCGAGAGCGTCTGCTGGATGAGCCACACAGACTTCATAAGCAAAGCCCCCGAGGGCTTCGAGGTCATCGCACGGACGGACAAATGCCCCTGCGCCGCCATGGCTGACGACGCGCGAAAGCTCTACGCCGTGCAGTTTCACCCGGAGGTCACGCATACCGAGTTCGGCAAGGAGATACTGCGCAATTTCCTCTTTTCCGTCTGCGGCTGCGCGGGCGACTGGCGCCCCGAGGACTACGCCGGCCGCCTCATCGAGCGCTACAAGACCGAGCTCGCGGGCAAGAAGGTCCTGCTCGCGCTCTCCGGCGGGGTGGACAGCTCCGTCGCGGCGCTGCTGCTGCATAAGGCGGTCGGGCAAAACCTGACCTGCGTCTTCGTCGACCACGGCCTCCTCCGCAAGAACGAGGGCGATATCGTCGAGCGTACGCTCGGGCGCGAGCTCGGGGTCAACATCATAAGAGTCAACGCCGAGGAGCGCTTCCTCGGAAAGCTCGCCGGCGAAGCGAGCCCCGAGGGCAAGCGCAAGATAATCGGCGAGGAGTTCATCCGCGTCTTCGAGGAAGAGGCGAAGAAGATAGGCCGCGTCCACGTTCTCGCCCAGGGGACGATATACCCCGACGTCATAGAAAGCGGCAAGGGCGCCTCGGCCGTCATAAAGAGCCACCACAACGTAGGCGGCCTGCCGGACGTCATCTCGTTCGACGAGATAGTCGAGCCCCTGCGCGAGCTTTTCAAGGACGAGGTCCGCGCCGTCGGGAC
>JAFZAM010000155.1 GCA_017557265.1 Oscillospiraceae bacterium
CGTCTGGAACCAGACCTCGAGCCTGCGCGCGAGCGCCTGCCCGTCCGCGAGGGCGCGTATCGGGTCGACGCCGCAGACCTCGCCGCCCATGAAGACTTTTTCACGCGAGGTCGCGAGCGTCTCCGCGTCCCACGAGCCCGCGAGACCGAAATCGTTCCCGCCCCGGCCCGTCGCAAGGTATACCGCGTCGAAGCCGGCGAGCTCGTCGAGGGAGGCTATCTCCCGTCCGAAGACGCGCTCGAGCTCGACGCCGGAGAACTGAAAGGCGATATCCGCCTCGATCTCGGCGAAATCGTCCCTCGCACGCAGGGAGCCGCCCCAGCCCTCGTCCTTTTCAAAGAGTGTGACGCGGTATTTTTTCAGCGCGAGGCTCAGCGCGCAGGCGAGCCCCGCCGGGCCCGCGCCGACGACGGCGACGCGCTCGGTCTTCGGCGGTATCGTATAGCGCTCGGGACGGGCGTTTTTGACGTATTTGACGCACGCCTCCTCGAGAGCCCCCATGTCTATGGGCTCGTCGCCGAGGTCGGCGCGCTGGCACCGCCCGAGGCAGGGCCGCGGGCAGAGCCTGCTCACCATGACGGGGAAGAGGACCGCCCCGCGGTAGGTCTTGTACGCCGCGGACCAGCGGCCCTTGGCGATATTCGAAAGAAGCTGTCTGACGTCCATGCGGAACGGGCAGGCGAGCGAGCACGTCGCGGGCTCGCCGCTAAAACATTTTTCCGTATAGGCGGTTATCTCCTCAAGCTTCATCGTTTTCTCCTTAAAAGGTCATTATGCCGATATCGGGGACGGGCATTGCGCGCCGCCCCCGATATCTCTCGGATAACGTCAGATGGGATTTGCCTTGATATACTCGAGCTCGTCGTCGAGCTCGGAGCCGAGGAAGTAGGGCTCGGGAGTGAGGTCCTCGCCCCTCTGCAGCTTCTCCCAGCCGGCCTTGACCTTGTCCGGCGTGGCGGGGAGCGCGTAGACGCGGACGCCGCAGGCGTTGTTGATGGCGTTGATGACGGCCATGTGGCCGGAGCTCTGGAAGCACTCCGAGCAGCCGGAGGAGCCCTGCGGGCCTCTCGGCCTCGGGGTCTCGAGGAAGAGGACGTTGAAGTCGTCGGGAATGACGTCGATGGTGGGGATGCCGCTTCCGACGATCGTGTCGTACTTCGGGGTCTGCTCGTAGTTCTCGCTGAGCGCGAAGCCTATCGAGTGGCTGAGGCCGCCGAACGCCTGACCCTCGACGGAGAGCATGTTGCCGACGACGCCGACGTCGCAGGCCGTCGTATACTTGAGGACCTTCGTCTTGCCGGTGTTGACGTCGACCTCGACGAGGCAGGTGTTGACGCCGTACATGAACTCGGCGTCCTTGTCGCCCATACCGGTATTGGGATCGAGTCCCGGCGGGATGCCGAGGTTGGCCTGGTCGTAGTGGCCGATATACTTGGTCGGGATGCCCTCGGCGACCATCTCGTCGTAGGTGCGCCACGTCCCGTCGGGCTTGCGCATGGCATCCATGAGCTTGTTCGCGCCGTCGATGATGGCGTTGCCGGTCATGTAGTGCTGGCGGGAGGCCGCGGACTGGCCGGAGTCGGGGCACTTGGGCCAGTCGCTCTGGACGAGGCGTATCTGGCTGGCCTTGATGCCCATGGGCTCGAGCGCCTTGACCGTGTGGACGATGGCGCCGATGTCGCCGCCCTGGCCCATGTCCTCCCAGGTGTTGTAGTTGGTGATCGTGCCGTCGGGATTGAGCTCGAGGGCTATCTCGCACTGGTCGAACATGCCTATCGTGCAGAGGAAGCCGCCGAGGCTTATGCCGACGCCGACGTGCCTGCCCTCGGCCCTGCCCTGCTCGGCGAGCTTCTTGTACTCGTCGTAATAGGGCTTTATCATCTCGAGGAGCTTCGGATACGGATAGGCCTTGTAGGGCATGCTGTTGATGGTCTTGTCGCCCTCGCGCGCGGCGTTTTTATAGCGGAACTCCCAGGGATCGATGCCGGCCTTCTCGGCGAGCATGTCGATGAGCGCCTCGGTCGTCGTGTATATCTGCGGGGAGCCGAAGCCGCGGTAGGCGGTATTGAAGGCCTGGTTGGTGGAGACGCCTCTGACGAGTCCCTTGAAGTTGGGGATGTTGTAGCCGTGGAAGCCGACGGAGACGAGATTGTTGAATATCTTGCCGGCGACGACGCCGTAGGCGCCGTGGTCGAGGCCGCAGTCATATTCGCCGGCGACTATCATGCCGTTCTCGTCGCAGGCGAGCTTGCCGTTGGTGTAGGTCGCCGAGCGCTTGCCGGTGATGTGGTTGAACTCCGCGTAGCTGAGTGTCAGCGAGCAGGGGCGCTGCAGCAGCAGGACCGCCATCGCGACGATGCAGTAGGTGTTGCCGCTTATCGAATAGCCGAAGGAGCCGCCGACGGGGTTGAGGATGACGCGGATGTTGTCCTTCGGATAGTTGAGCGCCATCGCCAGCAGGTCGACCGTCTCCATGATGGCCTGCGACTTGCACTGGATGGTGAGCTTGCCGTCGGAGCCTATATAGCCGAGAACGGTGTCGGGCTCGAGCGGGAGGTGCGGCTCATGCTGGGAGTGGAAGCTGCCCTCGACCTCGTAGGCCGCGTCGTAGAGCAGGTCCTCGGGGTCCTCGCCCTTGAAGACGGGCTGCTCCATGTAGAAGTTCGGGTTGTCGTCGAAGAGCTGGACGGCGTTGGGCGCGACGGCCTCGGGCAGCGTCGCGTAGACCGGCAGCGGATCGAGGTGCTGCTTGACGAGCTTCGCGGCGGCTCTGGCGTGCTCGCGCGTGTCGGCCGCGACGAGAGCGACGACGTCGCCCTTGCGGCAGACCTTCTTGCCCGCGATTATCGGGAACGGCGTTATGCCGCTGCCCTTCTGGCGGGGCACGATGGCGGGAGCCTCCATGTTGTTCTCGCCCGGGACGTCCTTGGCCGTGAAGACGCGGATGACGCCGGGGGCCTTCTCCGCCTCGGAGACGTCGATGTCGATGATGTTGGCGTGGAGCGCGTCGGAGAGGACGACCGCCAGATGGACGAGCCCGTCGGGCATCTTCTGGGCGACGTCGTCGCCGTAGTCCATGAGGCCGGTGACCTTCGCCACGCCCGAGGGACGCGGATGACGGGAGCCGTATATCTCCGTCTCGCCCTCGAAGTCGTAGGTGATGTCCTTCATCGTCTTCTCGCCGCGCATGACGGCGGCGGCGGCCATGACCGCGTCGACGATGGGCTTATAGCCGGTGCAGCGGCAGAGGTTGCGGTGCACGCGGAACCACTCGCGGACCTCCTCGCGCGTCGGGGAGGGGTTTTCGTTCAGAAGTCCCAGCGCGGAGATTATAAAGCCGGGGGAGCAGAAGCCGCACTGGACGCCGCCGTAGGTTATCCAGGCCTGCTGCAGGGGATGGAGGTGCTGCGGAGAGCCGACGCCCTCGATGGTCGTGATCTCGGAGTAGTCCTCGACGCTGCTCATCTTCTTCGTGCAGGAGCGTATTACCTTCCCGTTGAAGAGGACGGAGCACGCGCCGCACACGCCGATGCCGCAGCCGACCTTCGTGCCGGTCAGACCGAGACGGCGGATGACGACGGCCAGCGTATCCTTCTCGGGATCGCAGACGACGTAACGCTCGACTCCGTTGATGACCAGCGTCTTGCGAATGAGCTGATTCAATTATATCCCACCTTCGATATTATTGTCGTATATCGTTTCTCTATTTTAACATATAAAGGCGAAAAACACAATCGCAAATTAGACGAGAACGTTGGTCAGAGTGCCTATTCCGTCTATCGTGACGCTGACCTCGTCGCCCTTCTTCATCCAGACGCGCGTGCCCTTCGGCTTGCCGAGGATGACGCCGGACGGAGTGCCCGTGAAAATGAGGTCTCCGGGGGCGAGGCGCGTGAATTTCGAGACGTAGCTGACGAGCTCGGCGCAGTTAAAGATCATGCCGCTCGTGAAGTCGTCCTGCACGAGCTCGCCGTTTAGCCGGCAGGTGATGCGGTGGTCCTCGCCGGGGTCGAACTCGTCCGCCGTGACGACGTAGGGGCCCGCCGGGGCGAAGCCCGCGAAGGTCTTGCCGATGAGCCACTGCGTCGAGCGCAGCTGGGCGTCGCGCGCGGAGAGGTCGTTGCCGCAGGTGTAGCCGAAGATATAGTCCTTCGCCTCATCTACGGAGACGGAGTCGGCCCAGCGGCCTATGACGATGACGAGCTCGGCCTCGTAGTCGAAGCAGCGCGCGTTTCTCGGCAGCATGACCGCGCCGCCCGCGGGGGAGAGCGCGTCGTTGAACTTAGAGAAGATGACGGGCTCCTTCGGCGGCTCGCCGCCCGTCTCCTCGGCGTGCTTTTTGTAGTTGAGACCTATGCAGACTATTTTCGCGGGCTCGGTGACGTTGGCGAACATGAGTCCTTCCGGGTCGAGGCACGGACCGTCCGGCACGGCGGGGAACGCGCCCTCCTCGATGATGTCCCCGAGCGAGCCGCGGTAACCCGCCGCCGTGAGGTCGCGGACGCCGTATTCGGTCAGCACGCCCGTGTGGACGCGGCCGTTTACGAAGAAATTGCAGAGCTTCATTTTTCCACCTCCGAAAATGCGCGTCCGCCCCGCGTCTGGCGCGGAGCGGGCGGGAAGGCCGCCTCAGAGATAAGGCGGCATATAGCGTTTATAGTTGAGAACGGGGGAGAGGCCCGTGAGCAGTCTGCTCTGGGCAGAGGAGAGGTATTCCTCGCGGCCGGATTCGAGCTTGAGCACGCTCGAGCGGTCGGCGGGGATGACGACGGACGCGGTCGTTCCCTCCGGGGAGGACTCGACTGAGAGCGTCCCGCCGTGGAGCTTCGCCGCGTATTCGACGGAGGCGAGCCCGAGACCGGGGACGAGCTCCGCGTTCCCTTCGCCCGTGTCGGAGACGCGGAACGCGACCGTGTCGTCGGCGACTTCGAGCGCGAGCGTCACGGCGGAGCCGGGGGAGGAATGGCGCACGGCGTTGGAGAGCAGCTCAGTCAGCATGCGCTCTATCCTGACCGGGTCGAGCACGACGCGCTCGGAGGCGCGGTCGCATTCGAAGCGGACCTTCACGCCCGTGAAGTCGACGAGCGCGGATACCGAGTCCGCGAGGTCGGCGCACAGCCGCACGACGTCGACGGAGACGGCGTCGGGCTTTCCTGAGCCGTCGCGCATGGCGCCGAGGTCGCCGAGCTGCTCGGAGATGAGCTTGAGGCGGTACTGCCCGTGGCGCAGCACTGCGAGCGACTCGATGAGCGCGGGATCGTCGTCGGGAAGTCTGTCGCTCAAGAGCTCCGAGGCCGCGAAGGACGCGCCGAGCGTCTCGCGCAGGCTCTCGGCGAGCTTTTCAAGAAGCTTGGTATCGTCGGGCACGGACAGACCTCCTTTCGTGTAACCGATGATAAAATCGCCGCACACATCTCGACGATCTGCGCACGTCGATTTGATCGGCGGTCACTCGTGTCGAATAATGTCGAAATAACGCAATGATTGTATCATTATTCATGCCCGGAAGCAACCGATAATATGAAAAAAAGCCCCGCGCCATATATATTATCCCGCCGAGGCGCGGCGCGTGACTGCCCGTGGGCGCGAAAAGGCCCGCCTCCTCCGCAAAAGGGGGAAGCGGGCCGGAACAGCGCGAACGCGCGGACTACTTTACGCTGATGGCCTTCTTCGGGCAGACCTCCTGGCAGCAGTAGCAGCGGATGCACTTTTTGTAGTTGTAGACGGGGGGCTCGCTCCTGCCGGCGGCGAAGCTGAGCGCCTTGCCGTCTACGGGGCAGTGGTCGGCGCAGACGCCGCATCTTACGCAGAGCGAGGCGTCGATGACGGGCTTGCGCTTGCCGCCCGTTATGCGGGCCAGAAGGGTCAGGATGTTGAGCTTTTCGCCCTCGCGCAGGACGTCGAAATCCGGGTCGCCGCAGCGCTCGACGAGCTCGCTCATCGAGACGGGCTTTTCGCTCCCGTCCTCGTCTATGAGGACGACGTCTATCTCGCTCTCGTCGAACGTGCCTATGCCCGCGAGCGCGCCGTAGACGTTGGTCGGGACGAGCTTCGGCGAGAGATATACGAGCCTGCAGAAGACCGAATCGAGCGCTATCGGGTCGGAGGAGGCGAGGATGACCCCCATCTCGACCGGGTCGCCCGAGGCGGGGCCGTTGCCCTCCATGGCGACGACGCCGTCCATGACGTGGAGCCTCTGCGGCGTCGCCTTGTAGAGATCGCAGAGCATGCGCGCGAAGACGGCGGCGTTATTGTACGTCGTGTGCCCGACGGCCTTGCGGAAGCCGCAGACGAGGCCGTACATGTTCTTGAGCGCGCCGGTGACGCGCTCGAGCATGTGCGTCTTCATCTTGCACACGCCTATTATCGCGTCGGACTCCGTGACCTCGCGCGCGAAGTAAAAGCGCTTCGCCGTCCTGCCCTCGGGATAATCGACTGTGACTTCGTGGCTCATGTCGGCGATATGCGCGCCGAAGAGCTTATCCTCCGTCAGGCCGAGCTTGTGCATCGCGCCGACGCAGTTGCCGTTCGCGGGCGAGTCGCCGACGGCGACGCTGCCGCAGCCCGCCTCGCTC
>JAFZAM010000156.1 GCA_017557265.1 Oscillospiraceae bacterium
GATGCCTATCCCCTGCGTGCAGTGGCGCACGGCCTCGTCCATGGTCAGCCACTGCGGGCGCATGTGCTTCGAGGCGACTATCACGTTTGCATAATCCCTGCTGCGTATGCAGTGGTCGAAGCATGAGAGCAGGCAGTTGGCGTCCGGCGGCAGGTACATGCGCACGACGTCGGCCTTCTTGTTGGCGACGTGGTCGAGAAAGCCCGGGTCCTGATGGGTAAAGCCGTTATGGTCCTGCTGCCAGACATTCGAGGCGAGCACGTAGATCAGTCACTCTATCTCCTCGCGCCACGGGAGCGCCTTGGTGACCTTCAGCCATTTGGCGTGCTGCGAGAACATCGAGTCGACGATGCGTATGAACGCCTCGTAGGAGTTGAAGAAGCCGTGGCGGCCGGTCAGCAGGTAGCCCTCGAGCATGCCCTCGCAGCAGTGCTCGGAGAGCAGGCTGTCCATGACGCGCCCGTCGGAGGCGAGGAACTCGTCGTCGTCATATATCTCGGCGTTCCAGTCGCGCCCGACCTCCTCGAAGACGCTGCCGAGCTTGTTGGACATCGTCTCATCCGGGCCGAACACGCGGAAGTTGCGAAGCTCCTTATTGAGCTTGAAGATATCGCGCACGAAGCCGCCGAGCTGGGTCATGTCGGAGGCCTCGACCGAGCCGGGGAACGGCACGTCGAGCGCGTATTTTCTGAAATCCGGCAGGCGCAGAGCGCGCAGGAGCTTGCCGCCGTTGGCGTGCGGGTTCGCGCCCATGCGGCGGTCGCCGACCGGCGCGAGCTCGAGAAGCTCAGGCACGGGCGCGCCGTTTTCGTCGAAGAGCTCCTCCGGCCGATACGAGCGCATCCACGCCTCGAGCTGGGCGTAGTGCTCGTCCTTCGTCATCGGGATAGGCACCTGATGGGCGCGGAAGCTGCCCTCGACCTTCTTCCCGTCGACCTCCTTCGGCCCGGTCCAGCCCTTGGGCGAGCGGAGGACGATCATCGGCCAGCGCGGGCGCTCGGTTATCCCCTGCTCTCTCTCGCGCTGCCACGCGGTCCTTATCATGTACACGGCCTCGTCGAGCGTGTCGGCCATCTTTCTGTGCATCTCCATCGGGTCGGAGCCCTCGACGAAGAGCGGCGTCCAGCCGCAGCCGCGGAAGAACTCCTCGACCTCCTCGTGCGTGATGCGCGAGAAGACGGTCGGGTTGGCGATCTTGAAGCCGTTGAGGTGGAGTATCGGGAGGACGGCGCCGTCGGTGCGCGCGTCCATGAACTTGTTGAGGTGCCACGCGGCCGCGAGCGGCCCCGTCTCGGCCTCGCCGTCGCCGACGACGCAGGCGGCGATGAGCTCGGGGTTGTCCGATATGGCGCCGAAGGCGTGCGAAAGGCTGTAGCCGAGCTCGCCGCCCTCGTTTATCGAGCCCGGCACCTCGGGGGCGACGTGGCTCGAAATGCCGCCGGGGAACGAGAACTGCTTGAAGAGGCGGCGCATGCCCTCCTCGTCGCGGGAGACGTCGGGATATATCTCGCTGTAGCTCCCGTCGAGCCAGTCCTGCGCGACCATTGCGTTGCCGCCGTGGCCGGGGCCGGAGAGGTATATCATATCGAGATCGTACTGCTTTATGATCCTGTTGAGGTGCGTGTATATGAAGTTCTGGCCGGGGACGGTCCCCCAGTGGCCGACTATCTTGCGCTTGACGTCCTCCTTCCTGAGGGGACGGCGAAGCAGCGGATCGTCCAGCAGGTAGAGCTGGCCTACCGCGAGATAGTTCGCCGCGGACCACCATTTATCCATCTTTTTGAGCAGCTCGTCGGAGACGGGCTTTGCTCTCTTGACCTTCATTAGGACTCCTCCTTTTCCCGCCTATCTTTCCCATAAGTATATTCAAATTATACCGCGATTTCAAGCCCGCCGCGCTTTTTAACTTGTGCCGCGGCGCGTTTTCGTTTATAATATAGAAGGAATAATACACGGAGAAAGGAGCGATGCATATGGCTGAGCTGCTGTCGTCCATAACGATACTGTCGATCGCGCTCTTCGTGGTCGGCGTCGGGCTCATCATCGCGGAGTTTTTCATCCCCGGTTTCGGAGTCTGCGGCGTTCTGGGCATAATATTTCTCGTCGCAGACGTCTTCGTGACGGCCAAGAGCGTCGAGCAGGGTCTCATACTCGCGGCGTTCATATTCATAATCCTCATAATAGCGTTTATCATATTCTCCGTCCTCGCCTCCCACGGGAAGCTGCCGACGAAGCTCGTCCTGCGGCAGGCGACCGACAGCGAGTCGGGCTTTTCCTCGGCGAAGGACATGAGCAGCCTCGTCGGCGCGACCGGCGTGACGATCACTCCCCTGCGCCCGGCCGGCAACGCGGACTTCAACGGCGTCCGGCTCGACGTCGTCTCGCAGGGCGACTATATCGACGGGAACGTCCCCGTCGAGGTCGTCGAGGCGAGCGGCAACAGGATTATAGTCAGAAAGAAAACCGAAAGCGAGGTAAAATAACATGGAACTGTGGACAATTCTCGTCATCATCGCGGCCGCGATAGTCTTCCTCTGCCTCTTCTTCAGCTTCGTCCCCGTCGCGCTCTGGATAAGCGCCGCGGCGGCGAACGTGCGCATCGGCATCTTCACGCTCATAGGCATGAAGCTGCGCCGCGTCGTCCCCTCCCGCATAGTCAACCCGCTCATCAAGGCCTCCAAGGCCGGGCTCTCCATTCCCATCGACAAGCTCGAGGCGCACTACCTCGCCGGCGGCAACGTCGACAGGGTCGTAAACTCCCTCATAGCCGCGCACAGAGCCGACATCAACCTCGAATTCGAGCGCGCGGCCGCCATCGACCTCGCCGGACGCGACGTCCTCGAGGCCGTGCAGATGAGCGTCAACCCGAAGGTCATCGAGACCCCCATCGTCGCCGCCATCGCCAAGGACGGCATCGAGCTCAAGGCCAAGGCGAAAATAACCGTCCGCGCCAATATAGACAGGCTCGTCGGCGGCGCCGGCGAGCAGACGATCATCGCCCGCGTCGGCGAGGGCGTCGTCACGACGATAGGCAGCGCCGAGACGCACAAGGAAGTTCTCGAAAACCCGGACACCATCTCGCGCACCGTCCTTACCAAGGGCCTCGAGGCGGGCACCGCCTTCGAGATACTCTCCGTCGATATCGCCGACGTCGACGTCGGCCGCAATATAGGCGCCCAGCTCCAGACCGACCAGGCCGAGGCCGACAAGCA
>JAFZAM010000157.1 GCA_017557265.1 Oscillospiraceae bacterium
CGTACCTTTTCGTATTATAGAGCACCGCGCCGAGCGTCGCATGGGCGGCGTAGAGGTGCGAATTCGTCTCGGGGAGGGCGTTGAACTTGTCTATCGCCTCGCGTATCAGGCTCTCGGCCTTCGCGGTGTCGCCCGCGCGCAGGTGCATGGCGGCGAGGTTGTTGAGCGCGGTCGCGACCTCGACCTCGGAGTCCGGGCGGCGGCGCACTATGGCGAGCGCGCTCTCGGCGAGCGGTATCGCCTGCCCGGGGTCGCCCATGCTCTCGTAGGTCAGCGCGAGGTTGTTCAGGAGGCTCACGTAGGCGTAGCTCCCGCCCTGACCGAGCGCCTCGAGCAGGCGCGCGGCCTCGTTATACTCGCGCACGGCCTCCGGGTACTCGCCCGTCAGGCGCAGAAGGCCCGCGCGGTTTATCATCATCGTCGCGTACTGGGGGCTCTTCGCCCAGCCGAGCCCGTCGAGGACGTCCATCGCCCTCTTCCAGCACTCGCGCGCCTCGGCGTAGCGCGTCACGCCGCGGTAGTACGCCGCGAGCTCGTTGAGCACGGTCGCGGCCTCGGGGCCGTTTTCGTCGAGTCCCGCGAGCGCGTCCTTCAGGTAGCCCTCGATCTTCTCGCTCTCGCCCGAATTGAAGAGCGCGTCGAGCCTCTTAAAAAAATCGGCGGGCAGCTTATTTTTGTCCATTTTCGGCCTCCTCCAGCGATTTATAGCCGTAGTAAGCGACGCTCCCGGCGAGTATCTTCTCGGCGAGCGACTCGCCCTTTTCCTCCAGCGCGAGCAGGTGCGCCCAGAGCGCCTCGAGCGTCGCGGTCGAATACGTATAGAGCTCGCCGCGCTGGTACGTCTCGACCGACGTAACGCCCGGCCCGTCCTGCGTCGTATAGAGCGGTCTGCCCGCTCCGCTGACGCGCGGATAGCGCTCGTGCAGGACGACGGTCTGCCCGATGATCTTCTCCGTTATCTTATCGGCGAGCTCCCGGGCGCGCGGGTCGAGCGGCGGGAGCAGGCGCTTTAGCTGCTCGTAATCCCCCGGCGCGGTCGAGCGCATCATGTGGATATATTTCTCCATCGGCAGGTTCCTCCCCTGCCGGACGGCTTCCTCAAGGTCGCGCAGGTAGCTCTCGCAGGTCTTTTCGTCCCACGCCTCGTACTGCCCGCGGCGCATGCCCTCGAAGGTCCGTCTGTCGTTCTGGCAGGAGGCCTTCGGTCCGTCGCCGTTGACGTCGCGGAACATCGGCCATTCTATGTCGATCATCTTTCTTATCGTTTCCTCTTTCGGCTGCATGTTAACGCCTCCTTCGGTCTGCGGGCGCGGCCGCGCCCTCTGCTTCCAAGATATTGCATAGCCCCCGATTTGTCAACGGCTATTCCCCCGCGCGCGGCGCGGAGCCCGCCGTATTGACACCCGCGGGCGCGGCGGTTATTATTTAAGTATGGTATCTTTTATTGATTTTTGTATTATGTAAACTTGAAAGGAAGGGTCACGCATGGCTGAAACTTTGAAGACTCTCAAGGCGCGGCGCAGCTGCCGCAACTATAAGCCCGGGCTCATCGAGGAGGAGAAGCTCGCCGCCATCCTCGAGGCGGGCACCTACGCCGCGACCGGCATGGGCAGACAGTCGCCCATTATCATCGCCGTCACCGACAAGGAGGTGCGCGACAAGCTCTCCGAGATAAACGCCGGCATCAGGGGCATAAAAGCCGACCCGTTCTACGGCGCGCCGGAGGTCATAGTCGTCCTCGCGGACAAGAACGTCCCGACCTATCTCTACGACGGGACGCTCGTCATGGGCAACATGATGAACGCGGCCGCCGACCTCGGCGTCGCGAGCTGCTGGATACACGGCGCGAAGCCGGAATTCGAGAACGAATACTGCAAGGAGCTCCTCAAAAAGCTCGGCATCGAGGGCGACTACGAGGGCATAGGGCACCTCATCATCGGCTACGCCGCGGCGAAGCCGCCGAAGCCAGCTCCGCGCAAGGAAAACTACGTCTACAGGGTCTGAGCGCCGATGAAGACCGTCACTCTCGGAAGCACGGGGATAGTCTCCCCGAAGAACGCCTTCGGCGCGCTCCCCATCCAGCGCGTCAGCGAGGAATACGCCTGCGGCCTGCTGCGCAGGGCGTACGAGGCGGGCTTTAAGTTTTTCGACACCGCCAACGCCTATACCGACAGCGAAAAGAAGATAGGCATGGCGCTCGCGGACGTGCGCGACGACGTCTTCATCGCCACGAAGACCGGCGCGCGGGACGTCGAGACGTTTTGGAAGAACCTCGAGCAGAGCCTGCGCATGATGAAGACCGACCATATCGATCTCTACCAGTTCCACAACCCCGCCTCCTTCCCCCGCCCCGGCGACGGGACGGGCCTCTACGAGGCCGCGCTCGAGGCGAAGGCGCAGGGCAAGATACTGCACATCGGCATAACGAACCACCGCCCCGCCGTCGCACGCGAGGCCGTCGAGTCCGGGCTCTTCGAGACGCTGCAGTTCCCGTTCTGCTATCTAGCCTCGGAGGCCGATATCGGGCTCGTGGAGCTCTGCAGGGAGAGGAACGTCGGCTTTATCGCCATGAAGGCGCTCTCCGGCGGCCTGCTCACGGACGCCGCGGCCTGCTACGCATGGCTCGACAGATTCGACAACGTGCTTCCCATCTGGGGCGTACAGCGCGAGAGCGAGCTCGAGCAGTTCATATCCTTCATGACCGATCCGCCCGCCATGACGCCCGAGCGCGAGGCGCTCATCGGGAAGGACCGCGCGGAGCTCTCCGGCAGCTTCTGCCGCTCCTGCGGCTACTGCATGCCCTGCCCGCAGGGCATCATGATCTCCAACTGCGCGAGGATGTCGCAGCTCATCCGGCGCAGCCCGTCGGCGCCGTTCCTGACCCCGATGTGGCGGGAGAACATGGAGCGCATCGAGCAGTGCGTCGGCTGCGGGCAGTGCAAGGAGCGGTGCCCCTACGGGCTCGACGTCCCGGAGCTTCTCAAGCAGAACCTCGCCGACTAC
>JAFZAM010000158.1 GCA_017557265.1 Oscillospiraceae bacterium
CTCAGCGCATTCGAGCGCGAGCAGTCTGTACCCCTCGGGAAGTGTTATTTCCATATCGGTTCTCCGCTTTTTCGCTCACGCGCGGTGGTCGACGACCCATTTGAGCAGGTCCTCGTATCCCATGCTCCCGTCCGCGACGGAGAGGCCGACGCGCACGAGCTCGTCGTCCGTGCATGCTATCTTGACGCCGTTCATTTCGAGAAACGAGAGCATGACGTAGAGGCCGATGCGCTTGTTCCCGTCGACGAAGGCGTGATTGGAGATGAGCGCGAAGCCGAGCCGCGCGCCCTTTTCCTCCTTGGTCGGGTAGAATTCGCGGTCGCCGAAGCCCGCGTAGGCGGATTCAAGCGCGGAGTCGAGCAGGGCCTCGTCGCGCACGCCGACGCTCCCGCCGGTCGCCTCGGCCATGATACGGTGGAGGAGCAGGACCTTTTCCTTTGAAAACTTTATCATTTTGCCAGCTCCTCAAACGCGGCTCTGTGCTCGCGCAGGATGCGCTCCGCGACGAAGCAGAGCTTCTCGTCCTCGGTCATCTCTATCTCCGGCTCCGCGTCGAGGTCGACGATGAGAAGCTTCGGGCGGTTATTCTTGAATACCACGACGCGCCCCTTCTGCTCGGCGAGCCGCGCAACGCGGGAAAAGTTCTGATTCGCCTCCGTGACGGACACGATGGCGCCGGTATCGACGGTCATTTTTATCGCCTCCGAGGATATTCTAACACAAAATAGGTAAAATTCAACCTATAATTTGAAGAAACCCGCCCTTGCGGGCGGGTCGATGACTTACAGCGCGTCCTTCGGGCAGGCTTTGACGCACTCCATGCAGAGGATGCACTCGGTGCCGTTTTCGCGCCTGCGCGAGTTGTCCGTGACGTCGACGTCCATGGGGCAGACGCGGCGGCACTTCCCGCAGGAGACGCACTTGCTCTCGTCGCATTTTATCCGAAACAGCGAAAAATAGCTCGCGGGCTTGAGAAAGACCGTCACCGGGCAGACGTACTTGCAAAACGCGCGGTTGTCCTTCAGCGCGAAGGCGAGGGCGATACCGACCGCGTAGTAGAGTACGTTGCCGACGATGAACGCCCGGAACATTATCCGCTCGATGTTGCCCGCGCGGAAGAGAAACAGCGCGCCGACGAAGCCGAGCGAAGCGGCGAAGACGATATAGCGGATAAAGCCGAGCTTGCGGCGCGGACCCTTCGGGACTTTGTAGGGCAGAAAATCGAGGACCATCGCCGTCCAGCAGGCGTAGCCGCACCAGCCGCGCCCGAAGATGAGCGGCCCGAAGAGCTTGGCGACGGCGTAGTGGATGACGGCGGCCTCGAATACGCCAGTGAAGAGGTAGTACCAGAAGCCCTCGAGCTGCATGTTCTCCCCGCGGACGAGCCCGAGGTAGACGAGCATGTAGAGCCCGACGAGCAGCTGGACGACGCGCCGCGCGTGCCTGTATTTCAATATGAAGAGCAGTATCCCCAGCGAGATCGAGACGCCTATGTAGCTGAAGTTGAAGAGGTAGAAGATATTGTCCTTCGTCAGCCACAGCGCGACGGCGACCGCCTCGAAGATGAGGAACATTATTATCGGCCAAGCGTATTTTTTCATTTCCGGCCCTCCCGCTTTACGCGAAGCAATATTAGCACGCCGCGGGGAGCGGTGTCAACGCAAAAGGCCGATTGCAAATTATCGGCGCGGGTGATAAAATAATATATCTGACAAAAACCGTTCCGGAGGGAAGACGATTGCCGCAGCTTGAGACCGTTTCGGACGAGGAGCTCGCCCGCCAGAGAGAGATAATGGCCGAGATAGCCCGCTCCAACGAGGGCCGGCGTCCGCTCGCCTTCGTGGACACCTACGGCTGCCAGCAGAACGAGGCCGACAGCGAGCGCATCCGCGGCATGCTCCGCCTCATGGGCTACGAGTTCACCGAGGACGAGTTCGCGGCCGATCTCATCGTCGTCAATACCTGCGCCGTGCGCGAGCACGCCGAGCAGCGCGTGCTCGGCAACGTCGGCGCGCTCAATCATACGAAAAAGGCCAAGCCCGACCAGAAGATAGTCCTCTGCGGCTGCATGGTCCAGCAAAAGCACATGGCCGAGCGCGTGAAGAAGTCCTACCCCATAGTCGACCTCGTCTTCGGCCCGCACGAGCTCTACCGCTTCCCCGAGCTCATGCAGACGATGCTCGGGAGGAAAAAGCGCGTCTTCGCCGTGCGCGAGACGCCGGGGGAGTACGTCGAGGGCCTCCCCGTCGAGCGGAGCAGCCCGCTGAAGGCGTGGCTCACGGTCATGTACGGCTGCAACAACTTCTGCTCGTACTGCGTAGTTCCCTACGTGCGCGGGCGCGAGCGGAGCCGCCGCGCAGCCGACGTCATAGAGGAGGCGCGCAGCCTCGTCGAGTCCGGCGTCAAGGACATAACCCTCCTCGGGCAGAACGTCAATTCCTACGGACACGACCTCGACGAGGGGCACGATTTTGCCTACCTCATCGAGCGGATAAACGCCATCCCCGGCGACTTCGTCATCAGGTTCATGACGAGCCACCCGAAGGACGCGACCGAGCGCCTTTTCCGCACGATGGCGGACTGCGAGAAGGCCGCCAAGCACATTCATCTGCCGTTCCAGTCCGGCAACGACGAGATACTGCGCGCCATGAACAGGCACTACACGCGCGACGGGTACCTCCGTCTCGTGGACAAGGCGCGCGAGCTCATGCCGGGCGTGTCGCTTACGAGCGACGTCATCGTCGGCTTCCCCGGCGAGACGGACGAGCAGTTCGAGGATACGCTCTCCCTCGTCGAGCGCGTGCGCTTCGATCTGCTGTTCACTTTTATCTTCTCCCCGCGCGTGGGGACGCCCGCGGCCTCCATGCCCGACCCCTTCACGCGCGAGCAGAAGCAGGCGCGCTTCGACCGCCTGCTGGAGCTTCATAACGAGATATCCGCTCAAAAGCAGGCCGAGCACGTCGGCCGCGTGGAGCGCGTCCTCATAGACGGCGGCGAGACGGGCCGCCTCACGGCGCGCACGGGCGAAAACCGCCTCGTGCACGTAAACGCGGACAAGTCCCTCATAGGCGAGTTTCGCGACGTGCTGATAACCGACAGCACGACCTGGAGCCTCGAAGGAAAGCTGGTGTGACCATGCCCGACGCAGCGACCCCCATGATGCAGCAGTACCTGCGCATAAAGGAGCAGGCGGGCGACTGCATTCTCTTTTTCAGGCTCGGCGACTTCTACGAGATGTTCAACGAGGACGCCATAACGGCCTCGCGCGAGCTCGACCTCATGCTCACGACCCGCGACCGCGGCAAGGAGAAGGACGAGCAGACCCCGATGTGCGGCGTCCCGTACCACAGCGCCGAGAGCTACATCGCGCGCCTCATCGCCAAGGGCTACAAGGTCGCCATCTGCGAGCAGACGGAGGACCCCGCGCTCGCGAAGGGGCTCGTCGACCGCGACATCATAAGATTCATAACCCCGGGCACGGTGGTCGAGGCCTCCATGCTCGAGGAGGGCCGCTCCAACTACGTCTGCACCGTTTATCTCGACGGCGAGGCGGGCGCGGTCTGCTTTGCCGAC
>JAFZAM010000159.1 GCA_017557265.1 Oscillospiraceae bacterium
AAGCTGCCGCGGGTCCGGCGCCGGTCGGCAGCATGACATTATATGTTCCGCGCCGTCCGCGCGACACGCTCCGGGCGGCCGTTCAGGGGGAAGACAGATGATAAAGATAGCTCCGTCCATCCTCTCGGCGGATTTTGCGAGGCTGGGGGAGGACATAGAGGACGTCAGGCGCGGAGGCGCGGACTACCTGCATTTCGACGTTATGGACGGCGAGTTCGTGCCGAACATCTCCATCGGCGTCCCGGTCCTCAATTCCGTCCGGAAGGCGACGGACATGATCCTCGACGTGCACCTGATGATAGACAGGCCCGTGCGCTATATAGACGCCTTTTCCAAAAACGGAGCGGACATCATAAACGTCCACGTCGAATCCGACTCTCCGGAGAACATAAGGGCGGCAGTCGACAGGACTCTTGAACTCGGCAAGCGCGCCGCCGTGACGCTCAAGCCCAAGACTCCGGCCGAGGCGGCGCTGCCGTATCTCGACGACGTGTCGCTCGTGCTCCTCATGACGGTCGAGCCCGGCTTCGGCGGGCAGTCCTTCATGTACGACATGCTCGACAAGATAATGAAGATACGCTCGTGGATATCGGCGCGCGGGCTCGCATGCGAGCTCGAGGTCGACGGCGGGATAAATCCCGATACGGCGAAGCTTGCCGCCGAGGCGGGGGCGAACGTCCTCGTCGCGGGCAGCGACGTCTTCAAGGCCGCCGACAGGGGAGCGAGGATAGCTCTGCTCAGAAAGAATGCGGAGGAGGCCGCGCAAGGCGGCGTAAAGCAGAAATGAACGTATTTCCGAGACCGCTCGACGTCCTCGTCGAGAAATTTGCCGCTCTGCCCGGCGTCGGCAGAAAATCCGCGCAGAGGATGGCGTTTTACGTCCTGGGCCTGCCCGACGCGGACGCGGAGGCCTTCGCCGACGCCATACGCGAGGCCAAGCGCACCGTCCACCGCTGCAAGGTCTGCCAGAACCTGACCGACTCCGAGGTATGCCCTATATGCTCTGGAGCGCGCAGGGACGATACCGTCATCTGCGTCGTGACCGACCCGAAGGACGTCGTCGCCATGGAGCGCGGCAGGGAGTATAACGGCCTCTATCACGTGCTTCACGGCGTCCTCTCGCCGATGAACCGCGTCGGGCCGGACGACATCACCGTCAAGGAGCTTCTCGCGCGGCTCGGCGACGGGAAAGTAAAGGAAGTCATCATGGCGACCAATACCGACACCGAGGGCGAGGCGACGGCGATGTACATATCCCGCCTGATAAAGCCGCTCGGGATAAAAGTGACAAGGATAGCCTACGGCATCCCCGTGGGCAGCAATCTCGAATTTGCCGACGACGCGACGCTCCTGCACGCGATCGAGGGCAGAAGGGAAATGTAAACAAGAAGGAGAATAAAATGGCCGAAAAATTGAGAGTTACGTCCTTGGGCGGGCTCGATGAGGTCGGTAAAAACCTGACGGTATACGAATACAAGGGCGACATGATCGTCGTGGACTGCGGTCTGGGCTTCCCGGACGGCGAGATGTACGGCGTCGACGTCGTCATTCCGAATACCGCGTATATATCCCGCAACCGGGAGAAGCTGCGCGCCATCATCCTCACGCACGGCCACGAGGACCATATCGGGGCCCTGCCGTACGTCCTGCAGGACATGAACGCGCCCATTTACGCGACCGCCATGACGGCGGGTCTCGTAAAGCTCAAGCTCGAGGAGCACAAGCTGCTCGACATCGCCGACGTCAGAATAATGGAGCCCGGCAAGAGCTTCAAAGCCGGACTTTTCACCATAGAGCCCATCCACGTGAATCACAGCATATCGGGCGCGGTCGCGCTCGCCATAGGAACGCCCGTCGGAACGGTCGTGCACACGGGCGACTTCAAAATAGACACGACCCCCGTCAATTCCGAGATGACGGACCTGACCCGCTTCGGCGAGCTCGGGAAAAAGGGCGTCCTGCTCATGCTCTCGGATTCCACCAACGCCGAGCACCCGGGCTTCTCCCCGTCGGAGAGAACGGTCGGGCGCAGGCTGCGCAAGCTCTTCGAGGGCTGCGACAAACGCGTCATAGTGACGACGTTCGCGTCGAACGTCCCGAGGATACAGCAGATAATCGAGGCGGCCGCCGCCTGCGGGCGAAAGGTCGCCGTGACGGGCCGCAGCATGGAGAACATGCTCAAGGTCGCGCTGGAGCTCGGTTACATCGACGTCCCGCAGGGCACGCTGGCCGAGCTCGGACAGCTTAAAAACCTCCCGCCCGAGAAGATATGCGTCATAACGACCGGCAGCCAGGGCGAGAGCATGTCCGCTCTCTACCGCATGGCCTTTTCCGGGCATAAATACATCGACATCGGAGCGGGCGACCGGGTCATAATCTCGGCCTCCGCCGTCCCCGGCAACGAAAAGACCGTCAGCAGGCTGATAAACGAGCTGCTCAGAAGGGGAGCCGAGGTGCTCTACCGGAGCATAGACGCCGACCTGCACGTCTCCGGCCACGCCTGCCAGGAGGAGCAGAAGATGCTCCTCGCGCTCGTCAAGCCGAAGTTCTTCCTGCCGATACACGGCGAGCAGCGCCATCTGCGCGCCCACGCGGCGATCGCCGCCGAGGTCGGCATCCCGCCCGCGAACACGCTCGTGACGGAGATAGGCAGGACGGTCGAGATAACGAAAAAGAGCATACGCTTCGGGCAGACGGTGCCCTCCGGCCGCGTCCTCGTCGACGGGACGGGCATGGGCGACGTCGGCAGCGTCGTCCTCCGCGACAGACAGCACCTTGCGCAGGACGGCATGATAGCCGTCGTCATCAGCCTCAACAGCGAGGACAACAGCCTGCTCTCCGGGCCCGACATCATTACGCGCGGCTTCGTCTACGTCAAGGAGTCCGAGGACCTCATAAACGACATGAAGTCCATCGTCGTCGAGACGCTGGAGGCCTGCGAGATAAACGACATCACCGACTGGGCGACCATCAAGACCTCGATAAAGACCGCGCTCTCGTCCTACGTCAGCAAGACGACCAAGCGCAGCCCGATGATCCTGCCCGTCATCATGGAGATCTGAAAGAGATAAAGAGCCGGGGCCGCCCCGGCATGGAGGCCAGACAGAGATGAACGATCTTTCCGAAACCTTCGGCAGCAGGGTATTCAACGACGCCGTCATGCGCGAGCGCCTTCCCGCCGAGGTATATCAGTCCGTCCGCTCCGCCGTCGAGCTGGGGACGCCCATTCCCCGCGCGGACGCGGACGTCATCGCTGGCGCGATGAAGGACTGGGCCGTCGAGCTGGGCGCCACGCACTTTACCCACTGGTTCCAGCCGATGACCAACGTCACCGCCGAAAAGCACGACAGCTTCATAGCCATCAAACGCGACGGGACGGCGATAATGGAGTTTTCCGGCAGCGAGCTCGTCAAGGGCGAGTCCGACGCCTCGAGCTTCCCGTCCGGCGGCCTGCGCGCGACCTTCGAGGCCCGGGGCTACACCTCGTGGGACCCGACCTCCCGCGCCTTCGTCAAGGACAGGACGCTCTATATCCCGTGCGCGTTTTATTCCTACAGCGGCGTGACGCTCGATAAGAAGACGCCGCTCATGCGCTCGATAGCCGCGCTCAACACGCAGGCGCTGCGCGTCCTCAAGCTATTCGGAAACGACGCCCGCCGCGTCACGCCGACCGTCGGCGCCGAGCAGGAATACTTCCTCGTCGACAAGAAAAACTACGACCGCCGCCGCGACCTCGTCTTTACCGGCAGGACGCTCTTCGGCGCCAGACCGCCGCGAGGTCAGGAGCTCGGCGACCACTACTACGGCGCCATAAAGCCGCGCATACGCGACTTCATGAAGGACCTCGACGAGGAGCTCTGGGCTCTCGGCATCCCCGCCAAGACCGAGCACAACGAGGCCGCCCCGGCTCAGCACGAGCTGGCTCTGCTCTACGCCGACGCGAACATCGCGACCGACCACAACCAGCTGACGATGGAGCTGCTCGCCTCCGTCGCCGAGCGGCACGGGCTCGTCTGCCTGCTGCACGAAAAGCCCTTCCGCGGCGTCAACGGTTCCGGCAAGCACAACAACTGGTCCATGGCGACCGACAAGGGGCTCAATCTCCTCGAGCCCGGCAAGTCGCCGGAGGAGAACGCGCAGTTTCTCATCTTCCTGTGCGCCGTCATCAAGGCCGTCGACGAATATCCCGAGCTTTACAGGCTCTCCGTCGCGACGGCGGGCAACGACCAGCGCCTCGGCGGCTACGAGGCCCCGCCGGCCGTCATCTCCGTCTTCCTCGGCGACGAGCTGACCGCCATCCTCGAGGCGATCGAGGAGGGGAGAACGTACCACAGCGGCGAGAAGGAGACGATGCGCATCGGCGTCGACGTGCTCCCGACCTTCCCGAAGGACACGACCGACCGCAACCGCACCTCGCCCCTCGCGTTCACGGGCAACAAGCTCGAGTTCCGCATGCCCGGCGCGCCGGTCTCGACCGCGGGACCGAACATCATCCTCAATACGACCGTGGCCGAGTCGCTGCGCTGCTTTGCCGACGAGCTCTCCGGCGCGGAGAACTTCGAGGCCGCGCTCAACGACCTCATCCGCGATACGATAAAGCGCCATAAGCGCGTCATCTTCAACGGCAACAGCTATTCCGAGGACTGGCTCAGGGAGGCCGCCGCGCGCGGGCTCGTGAACCTCCCGACGACCGCCGACGCCGTGCCGTGCTACCTCATGGACAAGAACGTCGAGCTCTTCGAGCGCCACGGCGTCTTCACAAGGCTGGAGATAGAGTCGCGCTGCTACATAAAGCTGACCGAGTACTGCAAGAAGACGAATATCGAGGCGCTGACCATGATAGAGATGGTCCGCCGCGAGATAATGCCCGCCGTGTTCCGCTATATGAAGGACCTCTCGGGGCTCATAATGAGCAAGCGTGAGCTCTCCGTCGCGGCGGGGCCGGAGCTTACGGAGCTCGACCGGCTGTCGCGCCTCATGGAGAAGACGGAGGCGTCCGTTTCCCGTCTCGAGTCGCTCACGCCGCAGATCGCCGAAAAGAGCGACCCGCGCGAGCGCGCGCTCTTCTGCAAGGATAAGATACTTCCGTGCATGGACGAGCTGCGCGAGTCCGCCGACGCGCTCGAGACGCTGACCGGCAAGAATTACTGGCCTTACCCGACCTACGGCAAGCTGCTTTTTGATATCTGACGCGGGGAGAGAGAAAGATGCGCAAGGATAAGACGAATTACTATCTCGACATAGCCGACGCGGTCCGCAGCCGCAGCACCTGCCTGAGACGGCAGTACGGCGCGATAATCGTCAAGAACGACGAGATCGTCGCGACGGGGTATAACGGCGCGCCGCGCGGCCGAAAGAACTGCAGCGAGCTCGGCCGCTGCACGCGCGAGGAGCTGAAAATACCCAGCGGCCAGCGCTACGAGCTCTGCCGCAGCGTCCACGCCGAGGCGAACGCCATCATCTCGGCCCAGCGCTCCGCCATGATAGGCGGGACGATATACCTCGCCGGGCGCGACGCGAACACGGGCGAGCTGCTAGATACGACGACGCCGTGCTCGATGTGCCGACGAATGATAATAAACGCCGGCATCGAAAAGGTCGTCTGCAAGACGGGCGAGGACACCTACACGGTGACTCCCGTCTCCGAGTGGATCGAAAACGACGA
>JAFZAM010000160.1 GCA_017557265.1 Oscillospiraceae bacterium
CGTCCGAGCTCGCGGGCGAGGCAGGCGTCACGGAGAGCGGCGACTCGCAGTACTCCGCGCAGCTCGGCATGCAGATCGATCCCTCGACCGGCATGGATCAGTACATGACCCAGCCCGTCCCCGAGGGGCGTCCCGTCCCCGTCGAGCCGCAGGACGCGGAGATATCCGACGTCGAGCATACCTGCACGATATCCATCTCCTGCGCGACCATCCTCGACAATATCGGCTGGCTCGACCCGGAGAAGGTCGAGCTCGTGCCGGAGGACGGCTGGATACTCCGCCCGACGGAGGTCACGTTCTACGAGGGCGAGAGCGTCTTCAACATTCTGCTGCGCACCTGCAAGCAGAACGGGATACACATGGAATTTCAGAATACCCCGATGTATAACAGCGCCTACATCGTGGGCATAAACAACCTCTACGAGTTCGACTGCGGCGACCTCTCCGGCTGGATGTACAGGGTCAACGGCTGGTTCCCGAACTACGGCTGCTCGCGCTACGGGCTCAAGGAGGGCGACGTCATAGAGTGGGTCTATACCTGCAACCTCGGCATCGACGTCGGCGGCTACTACGCCATGGGAGGCTGAGCATGCTCTCGCGCGACACGTTTTCGAGCTGCCACCCGGTCGTAAACTTCCTCTATTTCGGGCTGGTGCTGCTCTTTTCGATGTGCTTCATGCACCCCGTCGCCCAGCTGTCCGCTCTCGCCGCGGCGCTGACCTACAGCATCTACCTCAACGGGCGCAAGGGCGTGCGCTTCAGCCTGCTCTACATGCTCCCGATCCTCATCCTCGCCGCGCTCATTAACCCCGCGTTTACGCACGAGGGGGCGACCATCCTCGCCTATCTGCCCTCCGGCAACCCGCTGACGCTCGAGAGCATACTCTACGGCGTGTCCGCCGCGCTGATGCTCGTCAGCGTCATTTTGTGGTTCGCCTGTTATAACGCGGTCATGACCTCGGACAAGTTCGTCTATCTCTTCGGGCGCGTCATCCCCGCGCTGAGCCTCGTGCTGAGCATGACGCTCCGCTTCGTCCCGAAGTTCAAGGCGCAGCTCAAGACCGTCAGCGAGGCGCAGCGCTGCGTCGGCCGCGACGTCTCCGACGGCTCCGTCATAAGGCGCATAAGAAACGCAGTCACCATCCTCTCGATAATGATAACGTGGTCGCTCGAGAACGCCATCGAGACCGCCGACAGCATGCGCGGCCGCGGCTACGGGCTCCCCGGGCGCACCGCCTTCTCCATATACCGCTTCGACGACCGCGACCGTCTCGCGCTGCTCTGGCTCTGCTTCGCGGGAGCCGGAGTCGTCGCCGCGTGGATAGCCGGCGGCTTCTACTGGCGCTACTACCCGACTGTCAAATACGCCGAGCCCGGCGCGGCGGTCGTCTTCTTCCATCTGCTCTACCTCGCGCTCTGCTTCACCCCCGTCGCCATGAACGTCTACGCGGACGCGCGCTGGAAAAAGATCGCCGGCCGCTGAATTTTCCCAAAGGAGCTCCCGCCATGATACAAAGCATCAATTTCCCCGTCGCGCAGAGCTGCATCGCCCCCTACGGGGACTGGGACAAGCTCGAAAAGCGCATTAAGGCCCTCGGGCTCGACGGCGTCGAGGCCATATGGGACCCCGACGAGATAGACGACCGCTTCCCCGCCCGGCTCATGACGGGCTGCCACATGCTCTTTTACCCGGACTGGCTCGACTTTTACAGGCGCAACGAGCCGGAGCTCCTGCGCAAGTTCGGCTCGTGGGAGATGGTCGAGACGATATACCGCGGGCGCGACGTCGCGCAGTTTACGGAGCAGTTCCGCTTCGACCTTGAGCGCGCGGTCGGCCTCGGGGCGAAATACCTCGTCTACCACGTCTCGGACGTATCGCTCGAGGAGTCCTACACCTACCGCTGGCTGCACGACGACTACGCCGTACTCGACGGCGCGATAGAGATGATAAACGAGCTGCTGAGGGGCGTCGAGCCGACCTTCGACTTCCTCGTGGAAAACCAGTGGTGGCCCGGCTTTACGTTCACGGACCCCGCCAAGACGGAGTACCTCCTCAGCCGCATCAACTACCCGCGCGTCGGCATCATGCTCGACACGGGGCACCTGATGAACTCCGACACGTCCATTCGCTCGCAGGCCGACGGCGTCGAGTACGTCCTGCGGCGCTACCGCGAGCACGGCGAGCTCGGCAAAGCCGTCCTCGGCATGCACTTCCACCAGAGCGTCAGCGGCGCCTACGTCCGCCGCAATACCGGCGCGGTGCCGGAGGACTTCCCGACGGACTACTTCGCCGCCTTCTTCCGCGCCTACCCGCACATAGAGAGCATAGACCGGCACCGCCCGTGGACCATACCCGCCTGCGCGAGGATAGTCAACGAGGTCGCGCCGAAGTACCTCACGCACGAGCTCAGCGTCTCGCCGAAGCGCCCGCAGCTCGCCGCGACGAAGCGGCAGATGACCGCCGTCAAGAAAGGGCTTGCGCTCATTTGAACGATATCCTGCTTAAAACCGAAGCGCTCACCTTCGCCTACCCCGAGCACGAGGAGCCCGCCCTGCGCGGAGTCTCGCTCGAGCTGAAGCGGGGCGAATTCGTCGTGCTCTGCGGCCCCTCCGGCTGCGGGAAAACGACGCTGCTGCGCCAGTTCAAGAGCGATCTCGCCCCGCACGGGACGAGGTCCGGCGAGATATTCTTCGACGGCGCGCCTGTCGCAGAGCTCGACCGCCGCGAGCAGAGCTCGCGCATCGGCTTCGTCCAGCAGAGCCCGGAAAATCAGATCGTCACCGACAAGGTCTGGCACGAGCTCGCCTTCGGGCTCGAGAGCCTCGGCTGCGACACGCCGACGATACGCCGCCGCGTCGCCGAGATGGCGTCGTTCTTCGGGATACAGACCTGGTTTTACAAGAACGTCACGGAGCTCTCCGGCGGGCAGAAGCAGCTGCTGAACCTCGCCTCCATCATGGTCATGCAGCCGGAGCTCCTCATCCTCGACGAGCCGACGAGCCAGCTCGACCCCATCGCCGCGGGCGAATTTCTCGCGACGATAGGCAAGATAAACCGCGAGCTCGGCACGACGATACTCCTGACCGAGCACAGGCTCGAGGAGGCTTTCCCGCTCGCGACCCGCGTCGTCGTCATGGACGGCGGCGAGGTGCTGACGGCGGGGACGCCGCAGGCGGCCGCCGGGCCGCAACGCATCAACATTCCGCGTTCGGGCTATCTACGCCTGACCTTTTAGCGCGCAGTCGACAACTCATCCCATGTCCTATCCCACCACTTCCCTCTCGCCCGTTTCGCTCTTCCGCAACGGGACTCTTGAACTTGGACCAAAGGTCCTCTTTCGCAAGGACGACGCCTACCTTGACGGCCTCTTCACGGAGCTCTTC
>JAFZAM010000161.1 GCA_017557265.1 Oscillospiraceae bacterium
CGGCAGCCCGTAAAACTCCCACGCGCCGAGGATATAGGCGGCGGGCTCGCCGGAAGCGCGGCGCTCGGCAAGCTCTCTTGTCTTTTCGAGCGTATTGGTATATAGGTTCGCGTCGCGCAGGAGCTCGGCGACGGTCTTGCCGGCGGCGAACGCCGCGAGCATGCGCGCCTCCTGCGCATAGGCCTCGACCCCTGCGGCGCGGAGGATGTCGCGCGCGGCGAGGTAGGCGTCGTGATAGGTCACCATCTGTCCGAGCCCTTTTCCTCCGGGATGACGAGCTCGAGCGCGGCGATGGCCGTCTCTATCATGAGGTCGTCGGGCTCGAAGACCGTCAGATGCTGGACGGCCTTGCCGGGCGCGGCGAGTATCTTCGACAGGACGTTGTCGTGCCCGCCGACCCAGCGGTTTATCTCGTAGCTTATCGCGACCACGACGGGCAGCAGCGCCAGACGCAGCAGCGTCCGGAGCAGGGGGTTGTCCCACGAGGCCCATTTGAAACTGACGAGGGAGAAGACGAGGATGGAGATTATCATCACGACGAAGAGGAAGCTCGTCCCGCACCTCGGGTGCTGGCGCGGCTGCGGACGGACGTTCTCGACCGTCAGCGGCAGGCCCTTTTCGTAGCAGTGGATGCTCTTGTGCTCGGCGCCGTGGTACTCGAAGACCCTGTGGATGTCCTTCATGCGCGTCGCGAGCCACATATAGACGAGGAAGATGATTATCCTGATGACGCCCTCGATGAGGTTTATCAGGATGCCGGAGGGGACGACGTTTTTAAACAGCAGCGCTATCCACGACGGGAGGAGTATGAAGAGCCCGACGGAGATGAGCAGCCCCAGCACGAGCGAGACCGTCACTATCATCTTCGTCGCCTTCTCGCCCTCGAAGTGCTTTTCTATCCACTTGTCGAGCTTCGACTCCGCTTCGCCCTCCTCCTCGGGGAGCTGCTCGGCGGAGAACATCAGCGCGCGCACGCCGTTGGCCATGGAGGAGACGAACGTGAACACGCCTCTTATGAACGGCCAGCCGAGTATGGGGTACTTGTCCTTGGAGAAGCTCAGCTCCTCGACCTTGACGACGCGCCCCTCGGCGCCGTTTACGACTATGGCCTGCTTTTTCGGGCCGCGCATGAGGATGCCCTCCATGAGCGCCTGCCCGCCTATCATCGTCCTGAAACAGGATTCGTTTTTCTTGGCTTTTGCCAACTTCTTTTACCTCTTTATCTATGCGTTCACGGGGAGCCTTATCGTCACGACGAGGCCGCCGTCGGGGGCGTTGTCTATCCCGAGCGTCCCGTTGTGGAGCCTTATTATCTCGTCGCAGACGGCGAGACCGATGCCGCTGCCGCGCTCCTTGGAGCTCCCCTTGTAGAATTTCAGCTTTACTTTATCGAGCTCGTCGGGCGGCACGCCGGGGCCGAAGTCCCGGATTATAACGGCGACGAACTCCCCGCCCTCGGGCGGCTTTTCCAGCTCCGTGCGGACGACTACGCGCCCGCCCTCCTTGGCGTACTTGGAGGCGTTGTCGAGAATGTTCAGCAGGACCTGCTTGAGGCGCTCGACGTCGCCGCGTATCTCCGGCAGCGGCTCCTCGTTCGGCTCGTAGTCGACGCGCAGGCCCTCGATGCGCATTATCTCGCCGTAGGTCATGATCGTCTCCTCGAGGAGCTCCTCGAGGTCCATGGGCGCGAGGTTGACGAAGAAGCGCCCGTCCTCGATGCGCGTGAAGTCCAGCAGGCCCTCGACCATGTTCGTCAGCCGGCGCGACTCCTTGAGGATGATGCCGACGCCGTTTCGCGATTCGACGCTGAGCTTCTCGTCGTAGAGTATCGTCTCGCTCCAGCCGGTGATGGCGGTCAGCGGCGTCCTCAGCTCGTGGGAGACGGAGGAGATGAACTCGGTCTTGAGCTTCTCGCCCTGCGAAAGGCGCATCGACATGTCGTTTATCGTCGCGACCATGTCGCCTATCTCGTCGTCGTACTTGACGCTTATCTGCCCGCCGTAGCCGCCCTCGGCGATGCGCTTGGTCATGTCCGTGACCTCGCGTATGGGCTTTATGATGCCGCGGATGAAATACAGGCTCAGCATGACGACGATGACGACGACCGCGCCCGCGACGAGCACGGCCATGAGTATGCTCGTCGAGACGGCCTTGTCGACGGCCTTGAGGCCGGAGACGTAGCGCATGACGCCGACGACCTGGCCGTTGGAGTATATCATCGGGCTCGAGACGCTCAGCACGCGCTCGCCCGTGACGGGGCTGCGCCCGCGGAAGGTCCGCGTGGACTTGGAGGCGACGGCCTCCTCGATGTCGGCGGTGCCGGGCTTCGTGCCGGCGGTGATGCCGTAGGTCGAGACGAGGACGCGGCCGTTGGTGTCTATAAACTGCAGCTCGAGCACGTCGCGCTCGTCAAAGCGCTCGGTATACTGGAAGGCGCTCTGATAATACTCGGCGTAGGTCAGGGCGACGTAGCTCGAGAAAAAGTCCGCGGAGGTCTTGGCCTTCGCTTCGAGCGCCGCGCTGACGCCGGAGTAGTAATAGCTGTATATCGCTATGCTCCAGGCGGCGACGCCCATGAAGGCTATGACGACCGTGATGAGCACGCTCGTCAGCACCCACCTCTGCTTGAGGCTCCTGAGCTTGAACAGTTTGAAGTTTTTAAGCTTTGCAAGCGCCATTTACGGTCAGAAGCCCCATTTGTACCCGTAGCCCCAGACGGTCGTGATGAAAGTCGGGCTGGTCGGATCGTCCTCTATCTTCAGGCGCAGGCGCCTGATGTTGACGTCGACGATCTTGAGTTCGCCGAAGTAGTCCCTGCCCCAGACGGAATTGAGGATGTCCTCGCGCGAGAGCGCCTTGCCGGGATTGTCCATGAAGAGCTTGATTATGGAATACTCTATCTGCGTGAGCTTGACGCGCTCGCCGTTCTTCTCGAGGGTCCTGTTGCGCGTGTTGAGCTTAAAGGGCCCGCGCGTGAGCTCGCCCGTCTCCTCGACGTCGTCGCCGCCGACGCGGCGGTAGAGCGCGTCGACGCGCGCGGTCAGCTCCGCGGGGGAAAAGGGCTTGGTGACGTAGTCGTCGGCGCCCGTCATGAGGCCGGTGACCTTGTCCATCTCCTGCGTGCGCGCCGTGAGCATGATGATGCCCATGTGCGGGTCCGCCGCGCGGATGCGGCGGCATACCTCGAAGCCGTCGATATCGGGGAGCATGATGTCCAGCAGCGCGACCTTGACGTCGGGGTTGCGCCGCAGCTGCTCGAAGGCCTGCGCTCCCGTTTCCGCCTCGATGGGCTCGTACCCGCCGCGGCGGAGATTGATGACGACGAAGCTGCGTATGCTCGATTCGTCCTCCAGCACAAGTACTTTTTTCATGTGTCGCCCCTCCATAATGACCCGTATCAGGTCAGTCCTGTACTCCACTCGGAGTATATGAGCTTGAAGCTGCTCCTGACGTAGCTCATCTCGAGCTCGTCGCTGAGCTTTACGGCGCCCGCGAGTATCCTGCAGGCGTATATGACCTCGTCCTCGGTGCGCAGTATCGTGCGCCCGTCCAGCGAGGCCCTGTCCTCTCTGTTTTCGCCGGTTATCGAATATATCGCGAGCACGTCGACCGGCGCGCCCGTCGCCCCCGCGGGGACCGCGAAGAGGACCGCGCGCTCGCCGGGTACGTGGTCGTCGCGCCTTATGGTGACGGTCTCGGCCC
>JAFZAM010000162.1 GCA_017557265.1 Oscillospiraceae bacterium
CGGAATACCCAAGTCAGGAGAGGCCAAACTTCTTGTTGAATTTATCAACACGGCCGCTGGTGTCGACCAGCTTCTGCTTGCCCGTGAAGAACGGATGGCACTTCGAGCAGATCTCAACCCTGATATCCTTCTTCGTGGAGCCGGTCTCGATGACCTCTCCGCACGCGCACCTGATGGTGGTCTGTTCGTATTTCGGATGGATACCTTCCTTCATTTGTTTCACCTCTTTCTGCTCAAAGTACACCGCCTTCTCAAGCGGCAAATGAGATAATAACATAACGATTTGCAAAAAGCAAGGCTTTTTTGCCCCTTTTTCAGCTTATTTTTGCGCGATTTGCTTTCATTTGTAAATAAACGTGCGCGAGGCTTGCCATATATAAGGAGATTATGCTATAATGACTGAGTTTCTAAACCGGCGATACCTATTACGTAAGAGCGGCGCCCTCCGGGAAAGGCGGGGGAGGCCGCATCGGGAGGACTGAGACAATGATCGAAGTATCGGGCCTGACCAAGACCTACGGCAAGAAGAGGGGCATAGACCGCATCTCCTTCACCGTCAACGACGGGGAGATAGTCGGCTTCCTCGGGCCGAACGGCGCAGGCAAATCGACCACGATGAATATCATCACAGGCTATCTTTCGGCCAACTCCGGGGCGGCGCGCATCTCGGGGCTCGACGTGCTTGAAAACCCCGTCGAGGCCAAGCGCCACATAGGCTACCTGCCCGAGCAGCCCCCGCTCTATCTGGACATGACGGTCGAGGAATACCTCAGCTTCATATACGACCTGAAGAAGGTCAGCGGCATAAAGCGCTCGGAGCATCTCGACGAGGTCATAAACCTCGTCGGCCTGACCGACCAGTACAAGCGCCTGATACGCAACCTGTCCAAGGGCTACAAGCAGCGCGTCGGCATGGCGCAGGCGCTCGTCGGCAACCCCGACGTGCTCATCCTCGACGAGCCGACCGTCGGCCTCGACCCGAAGCAGATAATCGAGATACGCAACGTCATCAAGGGCCTCGGGAAGGACAGGACGATAATCCTCTCGACCCACATCCTGCAGGAGGTCAGCGCGATATGCGAGCGCGTGCTCGTCATCAATAACGGCCAGATCGTCGCCGACGACAGGCCGGACAACCTCTCCGCCCTCATCACGGGCGACAGGAAGCTGACCGTCCGCGTCGCGGGCCCGCGCGAGAGCGTCAGGCGCATCCTCCGCGGCGTCGAGGGCGTCCAGTACGCCGACGCGACCGTCCAGGCCGAGGAGGGGAGCTACGACTTCCTCGTCGAGGCCAGGCCCAACGTCGACGTCAGAAAGCCCATGTTCCAGGCGCTGGCCCAGGCGGGCTACCCCATCCTCCAGCTCAAGAGCATGGACCTCTCCCTCGAGGACATCTTCGTCAAGCTCGTCGAGGCCAAGCGCGGCAATACGGCGCCGCGCGCCAAGACCCCGAAGAAGCAGGAGACAGGGAAGGAGGAGTTTTAATTGACGGCCATAATGAAAAGGGATCTGAAGGGCTACTTCACCTCCCCCCTCGGCTACGTGTTCGTGGCGGCGTATATCATCGTCATGAACGCCACGTTCTACATCACCAGCATCATGAATGCGTCCAACGGCCTGACGACGGTCTTCAACGTCATGCTCTACTCGCTGGCGATAATCACCCCCATACTGACGATGCGCACCTTCTCCGAGGACTATAAGCAGAAGACCGACCAGCTCCTTCTGACGAGCCCCGTCTCCCCGTCGGGCATCGTGCTCGGCAAGTTCTTCGCGGCGTTCCTCGTCTTCGTCTTCGGTCTCGTGCTGACGATAGTCTACGTCATCATCTGCCAGGCCTTCGGCAAGGTCAACATGGCCTCCGTCATCGGCAACTACGTCGCCATCCTCGGCGTCGCCGCCGTCTATATCTCGATAGGCGTGTTCATCTCGTCCCTGACGGAAAACCAGCTCATCAGCGCCATCGCGACCCTCGCGGTCTTCGCGCTGCTGCTGATACTCGACCTGTGCTACAACCTCGTCAATACGGCCTGGATAAAGGCCGTGCTCTACTGGCTGAGCATCTACCGCCGCTACAACACCTTCATCATGGGAGTCTTCTCCCTGGCCGACTTCGTTTACTACATCAGCGTGACGGCCGTGTTCCTGTTCCTGACGGTCCGCATGCTCGAGAAGAAACGCTGGAGCTGAGGAGGGAAAGAACGTGAAAAACAAAAAAGATCTGCTCGATCAGGGCATATTCGACGTCGAGCTCGCCGCCGAACAGGAAGAGATAAAATCCAGAAAGTTCAAATACGGCACGCTCGCGACGGTATTTACCATCCTCTTCATCATAGGCGTCGTCCTCGTAAACGTCCTCGTGGGCTACCTCACCGACCGCTTCGTCCTCGAGGTCGACCTCACCAGCGAGAACCTCTTCGAGATATCCGAGGACACCAAAGAAGTCATAGCCGGCCTCACCGAGCCCGTCGACATCATCGTCTTCGCCGACGAGACCCGCTATAAAAACTCCACGGAGCTCCTGAGCAACATCTACGAGACCCTCCAGCGCTACGAGTCCCTCTCCGGCGGCATGATCAAGGTCCAGTACCTCGACCCGAACCTCAACCCCGGCGTCGTCGACAAGTATAACGCCCTCAACGACCTCACGAGCGACGATATCGTCGTCGCCTCGGAGCGCCGCTTCAAGCGCCTGCAGCCGACCTCGCTCTACAACCACAAGACCGGCGAAGACGGCATCACCTACTACGTAGGCCTTCGCGCCGAGCAGAAGATAACCAGCGCCCTGCTCTACGTCACCGCCGACAAGCTCGACAAGGCCCTCTACATCCGCGGCCACAACGAGGACTACGGCCTCGACGAGCTGACCCAGCTGCTGACCTACTCAAACTACGAGGTCGACTCCTTCATCCTCGCCCGCGAGGAGATCCCCGACGACTGCACGATGCTCATCATCTCCTCGCCGCTTTACGACTACAGCGCCGAGGAGGTCGACAAGATATCCGACTTCCTCGACAAGGGCGGTAAGCTCATCGTCTCGATGAACCCGAACACCCTCGACCCGATGACGAACCTCTCCCTGCTGTTCGAGGAGTGGGGCGTCAAGTACGACAGCGAGATAATCCTCGACTCCTCGCAGTCGCTGTCCGGCTACCCGATGTACGTCGTCCCGACGACGGTCTACTTCGAGGGCATATCCGACACCATCAACATCCAGAACCGCTTCGCCATGATCCCCGCCTGCAAGCCCATCCAGATAACCGGCACGCAGAAGGCCGGCATCGAGGTCCATGAGCTGCTCGTCAGCTCCGCGACGAGCTACTCCAAGAGCATAGAGGACACCATCGCCGGGACGGATAAGCTCGAGGGCGATACCGAGGGCCCGTTCAACATGTGCGTGCTGGCCGAGAAGATAGCCTCCGACAAGAACCTCAACTACACCCGCGCCGACATCCTCTTCTGCTCGACCGGCATGATAACCGACTCCATCCTCTCGGCTCCCGAATTCCTCAACGGCACGTGGCTGACCGCCGCGCTCAACTACGTCAGCGAATACACCGACGCCGTCATCATCCCGGATAAGAACTTCGAGTCCAAGGCCCTGACGATACTCTCCTGGCAGGGCAGGCTCGTCTTCTGGGTCGTCGTCGTCGCCATCCCGCTGATCGTCATCGCCGCCGGCGTCATCGTCTGGGCCAGGAGGAGGCATCTGTAATGACCAAAAGTATCAAGCGCATAGTCGTTTTCGGCGCCGTCGTCGTCGGCATCGCGCTGCTGCTGGTCATAGTCCTTCTCGTGTTCCCGAAGCAGGAGGTCGAGCCGGTCGTCACGGACGACCCCAATGACAAGCCGACCGTCTATATCATCAACGAGGACGGCAACGACCTCAAGCGCATGCACTGGTACTGGAACAACGGCGAGGAGCTCGAGGTGCGCTACGTCCGCGACGAAAAGGGCAAGCTCAGCTACGAGGCGACGCCCGAGGCGTACTACTTCGACTGGAACACCAGCAAGTTCCGCAGCATGATGTTCACGATGTCCACGCTGACGTCGATGGGCGAGGTCGAGAAAGACCCGCAGGACCTCTCCAAGTACGGGCTCGACGATCCCTATTTCCGCATGGAGCTCGAATACTCCGACAAGACGCTCACGCTCATCTTCGGAAACCCGACCATCGACGGCTACGCCTACACGATGGTCAGCGGCGACGATACCGTCCACATGGTCGGCTCGTATCTCGCGGGCCTCATCTCCCGCAGCATCGTCGAATACAGGCAGATAGACTCCTTCCCCGTCTATTCCGACGAGGAGATCTATGAGAAGATAAACCACGTCCTCATCGTCCGCCGCGACGGCACGCCCATCGAGATCGTCGCCGACCCGACCTATGAGATGGAGGGCAACGAGGCGATGTGCAACTATATGATGCTGCAGCCCGTCGTATCCTCCGCCGCCGACGAGACCGTCCGCGAGAACGTCCTCGATCAGGTCGCGCAGATAGCCTTCTCGAAGGTCTACGGCGACATCGGGATGGACCGCCTCGCCGACTTCGGGCTCGACAAGCCCGCCCGCGTCTATCTTGAGGACGTCGACGGCAACACGTGCGACATCATGGTCGGCGCGACCGACTCGAACGTTTACTACTGCGCCTTCACGAAGCAGTACGACGACTTCATGGACGGCGTCATCGACCAGCTGACCGTCCTCGAGTATCAGGCCGCCGGCTTCGAGCCCATCGACATCGACTACATGACCCTCATGAACCGCGTCGTCTGGATCCAGGAGATCCATACGGTGCAGTCCATCGACTACGAGTACGGCGGGAACGTCCGCCACGTCCAGTTCACGTTCGAGGACTACATTACCGACGCGAACACCGAGGCCGTCCACGTCTACGGCGCGCTCGACGGCAAGGACATCGGCGAGCAGAACACCAAGAGGCTCTACGCGCGTACGCTGAACCTGCGCGAGATAGGCACGATAGAGGACGACGTCGAGCTCGGCGAGGCCGAGATCACCGTCACGCTCAATCTCGTCGAGGGCGGCAAGCGCGAGCTGAAGCTCTACCGGCTCAACGAGCGCCAGTACTGCGCCGTCGTCGACGGGGCCCAGCGCTTCTACGTCTACCGCACGAACGTACAGAACATCACCGACGCCATAGCGCGTCTGGACGACGACCGCGACCTCGCGCTGCTGTACGACACCTGATATCAAAAAGCTCCGGGCGCGCCGTGAATGCGGCGCGC